>JAFYLN010000189.1 GCA_017537045.1 Oscillospiraceae bacterium
AATGACATCGTGATTTGGTAGTTGGTAGCAGCAAAATCGGCGCGGAAACCATCGAAAACCACTGTCATTCCGAGGAGGCCTGAAAGGCCGACGTGGGAATCTCCCGGTACAATGTTTGTTTATGCACTGCTTATCGATGCATGGAAGCAGGAGATTGCCACGTCGCGCTACGCGCTCTTCGCAATGACATATTTTTTGAGCGGTACAATGTTGCGAATTCGTCGAAAACCAATGCAAATTCGTAACAGCGGGCGGCCGATAGCCGCCCCTACATTCAAAATCGAAACGGAACGATAAACTGAAATTTGAACAGTCTGAACATGAAAGAACCGAAGGGTTTCCCTCCGGTGATTATATTATACCACAAAACCTGATGGAGAACAAGTCTTGTACTTTATATATCAAAGAGGTACAATGATGGAAAAGGAGGGGATGCCATGACATACTATCATTGTTCGCCCGTTTCCGGAATCAGAGTTCTGGAACCGGGAAGTCCAAAGCTCTTTGACAAGCCTGCCAGGGTCTACATGACTACACTGCTTCCGATGACCCTGATGTATGGTGTCCGGAATTATGAATATACCTACGGCTATACAAAGGAGAAAGAGATATACCTTGATGAATACTTCCCGGATGAACTGGAAGTGCTGTACAAGGGAAAGTCTGCTTCTCTTTACATCTGTCAGCCAGAGTCGGTGGAACCGACCCGGATTCCCAATGAAGCAGTTTCGGAGCGGCCTGTTCCTGTGCTGGAGGAAATCTTCATTCCGGATGTGTATGAAGCACTGCTGGAACAGGAACGGCTGGGTGCCTTAAAGATTTACCGCTACCATGAGCAGCCGGAGAAAATGCTGGCATGGATTCGAAAGGCAGAAACGGAGGCCATTCTGGAAAAGAATATGCTTTGCAATCCGGGACCTATGGCGGATTACTACCGTACCCATTATCCCGACAGCTGGGCAGATGCCCGAAAAGAGCAGGCACTCAAATGAGTGCCTGCTGTTGTTGCTTGCTTTAGTCCCTTGCCCAGCCTTCTGCGCAGCGGACAGCCTTTTTCCAGCCTTTCACTCTGGCAGCTCGGGCTTCCTCTGTGATTTCCGGGGAGAAGGTCCGCTCAATGGCCCAGTTCTGCCTGATTTCTTCCGTGTCAGCCCAGTAGCCTACCGCAAGACCTGCCAGATACGCCGCACCCATGGCGGTGGTCTCCACGCACTTGGGCCGCTGGACGGGAGCACCGCAGATATCCGACTGGGTCTGCATCAGATAATTGTTGGCGGCGGCACCGCCGTCCACCTTCAGGGCGGAAAGCGGAATACCGGAGTCTGCTTCCATGGCGCAGAGCACATCGTTTGTCTGATAGGCCATGGAATCCAATGTGGCGCGGACGATGTGGTACTTATTCACGCCGCGGGTCAGTCCCACCACCGCGCCCCGTGCGTAAGCATCCCAGTAGGGCGCGCCCAAACCTGTAAAGGCGGGAACGACATAACAGCCGTTGGTATCGGAAACCTTTCTGGCCATATACTCAGAGTCAGCGGCGGATTCGATGAACCGAAGCTCGTCCCGCAGCCACTGGATCGCCGCACCGGCCACGAAAATGGAGCCTTCCAGCGCATAAGTAACTTCTCCGTTCAGACCCCAGGCGATGGTCGTGACCAGTCCGTTTTTGGAAAAGATGGGCTTGCTGCCCGTGTTCATCAGCAGGAATGCGCCGGTGCCGTAGGTACACTTGGAATCACCGGGGGTAAAGCAGGCCTGCCCGAAGAGCGCCGCCTGCTGGTCACCGGCAGCGCCGGCAATGGGAACGGGGGCACCGAAGAGCAGGGCATCAGTAGAGCCGAACACGCAGCTGGAGGGCTTGACCTCAGGCAGCATGGAAGCGGGAATGTCCAGCCGTTTCAGGATTTCCTCATCCCATTGCAGGGTATTGATGTTGAAAAGCATGGTTCTGGATGCGTTGGAGTAGTCCGTTACATGCACTCTGCCGCCGGTCAGCTTCCAGATCAGCCATGTCTCCACGGTACCGAACAGCAGTTCGCCCTGCGCTGCCATTTCTCTGGCGCCGGGGGTGTTTTCAAGGATCCAGCGGATCTTGGTACCGGAGAAATAGGGGTCGATGACCAGACCAGTCTTATAGCGGACGGTGTCCGTCAGCCCCTCTGCCGCCAGCTCGTCGCAGAAGGGTGCCGTGCGGCGGCACTGCCACACGATGGCGTTGCAGATGGGCTTGCCGGTGAATTTATTCCACACGATGGTGGTTTCCCGCTGGTTGGTGATGCCGATGGCGGCAATGTCAGCAGCAGTTGCGCCGATATTTGCCATAGCCTGTTTGGCCACCTCCAGTTGGGTGGAGAAAATCTCGTCGGCATCGTGCTCTACCCAGCCGGGCTGGGGGAAGATCTGGGTAAATTCCTTCTGTGCAACGCTGCACACGTTACCTGCCTTGTCAAAGAGGATGCATCGGTTGGAAGTGGTGCCTGCATCCAGCGCCATGATGTACTTTGCCATGATCTCAACTCCTTTTAATTAAAAAGCCCCCTTTTGCAAGGGGGCAGCATATTACTCTACATGGGTATGGTTATTGATGTGGTCTTCGCAGTAGCAGTGGTAGCCGCTGCAGCGGGAGCAGTAGCGGAATTCCAGATCGGGATGGCTCACATCCGTGCGGCCGCAGACAGTGCACTTGTGGGTGTATGGAGCCTGCGGCTTTGCGGCGGCAGCTTCGTAAGAACCCGCCTTAGGGAAGGGGACGACCTTGGGGCGCTCCTGCTTAGGCGCATAATCTTTCTTGCCGAATGCGCGGCGTGCATTGATGCGCCAGGATGTGGGCAATACATTCAGCACATCGCGGCCGAAGAACAGGAAATAGTTCGCAAGGGAAATGACGGAGAAGAAATTGCTGGGGAACGGATAAGCCAGCAGGCCGTAGACTACCAGAAACAGGTCGAACAGCGCGAAAAACCGCGCCTTGATGGGGATGATAAAAAACAGCAGAAACTGTGCGTCGGGGAACATGGTGGCATAGCTGAGAAACAGGCTCAGATTTAGATAGGAAATATCCGCCCGTCCACCGAAGATCATGCACCAGATGTCCATCATCACGATACCGCAGAAATAAAACAGGTTAAACCGCAGCGTACCCCAGATGCTTTCCATGGCGCGTCCGATGGAATAGTAGCAGAACAGAGCCACTGCCATCAGCAGGAGATTGCTGTTATAAAAGGTCAGTGGGTAGGAGATCAGCCGCCAGACCTGTCCCTGTAGAATTGCTTCGCGGTCAAAAACCAGCAGGGAATAGAGGAGGGTATTCTGTGTCATCTGGGTCATCAGATACACCAGCGCGCAGCCGAGACTGACATACAGCATCAGATTCGGGATGCCTTTGTTTCGGTGTTCAAAGCAGAAGCGGTTAAATCGCCTGCGTAAGTTTTTCAAAAGAGCTCAACTCCTGTACATGTAAGTGTTACTATCTTATCAGCTTTTCCATAAAAAGTCTATAACGGAATTGTGAATTATCTGCGCGAAAGACTTGACAAATGAAGATTTCCTGTTATAATGCATCAGGCAATTGCATACAAGCCTTATCAAGAGTGGTGGAGGGAACGGCCCGATGAAACCCGGCAACCTGTGCGGAGCGATCTGTGAAAGGTGCCAAATCCGGCGGCAGACGAAAGATGAGGATTCGATTTCTGGCACACATCGAATCCGTCGATGTGTGTTTTTGCATATATTGGTCAGATCTGTCATTGCGCACCAGTGCGCATGCTGGTGCCGCAATCTCCGGACTGGCAAGTTAGAAAGGAAGCTAAATAATGGAAAAAAGAATATTTACCTCTGAATGTGTTACCTGCGGCCATCCCGACAAGGTGGCGGATGCCATCTCCGATGCCATTCTCGATGCCTGCCTGCAGCAGGATGCATCCTCCCGCGTGGCCTGTGAAACCATGGTCACCACCAACTTCTGCCTGATCTGCGGCGAGATCACCACCAAGGCACAGGTGGATTATATCCAGATTGCCCGGGAAACAATCCGCAGCATCGGCTATATTTACCCCGGTGACGGTTTCGATGCCGATACCGTGGAGATCCAATGCCGTATTCACACCCAGTCTGCCGACATTGCCCTGGGCACCAACGATGAAGTGGGCGGTGCTGGCGACCAGGGTATGATGTTCGGTGGTGCCTGTGACCAGACCCCCGAGCTGATGCCCCTGCCCATTGCGCTGGCACGGGCTCTTTCCAACCGTCTGACAGAATGCGTCAACTCCAATGACCTGCTCCGTGCAGACGGCAAAACGCAGGTGTCTGTCGAATTTGACGAAGCCGGCAATGTGCTTGGTATCGATACCGTGGTTGTGTCCATCATGCATAGTGCTGATTTTGAAATTGGGGAGCTTCGCAAGTACATCCGTATGGGTGTCATTGCCCCTGTGCTGAAAAACTATGGCTTCGACATTGCGGACGTGTCCCATATCCACATCAACCCCACCGGCAATTTTGTCATCGGCGGCCCCAACGGTGATACGGGCCTGACCGGCCGTAAGATCATCGTGGATACCTACGGCGGCTACTTTAGCCACGGCGGCGGTGCTTTCTCCGGTAAGGATCCCACCAAGGTTGACCGCAGCGGTGCCTATATGGCACGCTATATGGCCAAGAATCTGGTGGCAGCGGGCCTTGCAAAGCAGGTGCAGGTACAGCTGGCCTATGCCATCGGTGTGGCGGAGCCTGTCTCCGTTCGGGTGGACAGCTACGGTACAGGCATCATCTCTGATGAAAAGATGACCGAACTGCTGCGAAAGACCTGCGACCTGACCCCTGGCGGCATTATCCGCAAGCTCAATTTGCGCCAGCCCATTTACAGCCCCACTGCCCGGTGCGGACATTTCGGTATCGCAGACCGCCCTTGGGAGCAGACAGACATTGCAGACGAACTGAAAAAACGGGCTGAGATCTGATTATCGTTCAACAATCACAGCAGGGGAGGGCATTGACCCTCCCTGCTTCATTTGTATACCGTGATCGATACGAATTGCAGCCGCATTTTTCATATTTTCTTTGCATATCGGCAACAATAGTGATATGATATACTTATAAATTTGTGTTGGAGGGGTTCCTATGCTGGACTTTGTTCGAATTGCCTGCGCCGTGCCTGCTGTCAAGGTGGGAGATGTGAAGAAAAACACGGAGGACATCTGTGCCTATACGGAAAAGGCCGAAGCACAGAATGCCGACATTGTTGTGTTCCCGGAACTGGCTATGACCGGCTATACCTGCGGTGACCTGTTCTTTCAGGATGTGCTGTGGAAATCCGTTAAAGATGGGTTGAAGCAGATTTGCGAATGCTCTGAAAAGCATCCTGCGCTGAATGTGGTTCTTGGCCTTCCAATCAGAATCAACAGCAAGCTGCTTAACTGCGCTGTTGTGATTCAAAATGGCGGCATACGCGGAATCGTGCCCAAAACCTATCTGACCGATGCGGAAAAGCGCTGGTTTGTTTCCGGCTGGGATCTGAAAGAAACCTCCGCTGGGATGGATGTGTTTGGAAGAGATGAATTTGGCTTTACTTCTCTGGGAACTGATCTGCTGATTGAGATTGGTGATGGTGCCGTGCTTGGTATTGAAATCTGCGAGGATATGAATGCGCCAATTCCACCTTCCAGGTTGCTTGCACTGAATGGCGCGAATGTGATCGTAAACCTCTCTGCTTCTCCGGAGCAGGTAGGAAAGCGCGCCCAGAGAAAGGATCGGGTGAAGGCAAATTCTGTGGCGGGTACCTGCATTTATGCCTATGTGTCCGCAGGCTATACAGAATCCACCGCAGATCAGGTTTACAGTGGTCACAGTATGATCGCGGAAAACGGCACCGTTTTGAAAGAAAATGAAAATCTGATCGATTCCGGTTATATGATCATTCAGGATTGCGATCTGGGCAGGATCAACGCAGAGCGCAGAAAAAATCCGTCCTTCCAGCAGGCTTCCAGTTTCTATGGAGACAGACAGTATCTCAATGAATCCATGCTTGGAAATGCACAGCTCCGTTCCGATGGCACGCTTTACCCCGTACAAAAGCTGCCCTTTATCCCCTCTACAAAGGCGGAACGGGATGCCTATTGCAAGGATGTGTTCCGGCTTCAGGCAGCAGGCCTTGCCCAACGGCTGAAGACCATCAATTCCAATGCGGTTATCGGTATTTCCGGCGGCCTGGATTCCACATTGGCACTGCTGGTCTGCGTGGAGGCCATGCGGATGCTGGGTCGTCCTGCTACGGATATTTACGGCGTAACCATGCCCTGTTTCGGCACCTCCGACCGCACCTACAACAATTCCTGGGAACTGATGAAAAAGCTTGGCATCAACGCCAAAGAAATCAGAATCAAAAATGCCGTTGCCCTCCACTTTGAGGATATCGGCCATGACAAGAGTGTCCACAACGGCACCTATGAGAACTCTCAGGCAAGAGAGCGCACCCAGATTTTGATGGACTATGCTTCCGTGGTGAACGGCATCGTAGTCGGTACCGGTGACCTCAGCGAACTGGCCCTGGGCTGGTGCACCTACAACGGCGACCATATGGCAATGTATGGTGTTAACGGCAGCATTCCCAAGACCCTGATCCGCTGGATCATCGAAGCAGTTGCAGAGGATGAAGCATTTGCAGCCTCCCGTGATGTGCTCATGGACATTCTGGACACCCCCATCAGCCCCGAGCTGCTGCCTCCCGATGCACAGGGCAAGATCGCCCAGCAGACAGAAGATCTGGTCGGCCCCTATGCGCTGCACGACTTCTACCTGTACCACATGCTGAATTTCGGCTTTACGCCCACCAAGATCTACACTTTGGCCTGCCGTGCATTCAAAGATGATTTTGAACCTGCGGTGATCAAGAAATGGCTGCGCACCTTCTATTGGCGTTTCTTCACCCAGCAGTTTAAACGCAACTGCATGCCTGACGGTGCCAAGGCACTGCCCATCAGTTTCAGCCCCCGGGGCGACTGGAATATGCCCAGTGATGCTACGGCTCGTATCTGGCTGGACGAGGTGGACGCTCTATAAATATATAATAGTAAGGGTGGACTTTTGTCCGCCCTTGATTTTTGCAAATATAAATTGATGTTTGTCGTACCATGTAGCGTGGATAACGTAGGGGCGGCGACCCGCCGCCCGGCGGTACAATGTTGTGAATTCGTCGAAAACCAATGCAAATTCGTAACAGCGGGCGGCTGATAGCCGCCCCTACATTCATAATCGAAACGGAACGATAAACTGAAATTTGCAATACACTACAATAGTACCGGCTGAAGCTGCTTTCCTGCAAGTGCTGCTTCCAGTGCTTGCGGGATTTTTGTAAAGTCAGCGACTATGCTGGTGGGTTTCTTTTCTGCATCGTCCTGCCGGAACGGTACAAAATAATAGTGCTTTCTTGCCATCAACTTACCGATATTCTCTGCTGCGCCTGCCAGCGCGTCATTGGTGGAGACAGCCACGATTACCGGACGACCGTTCCGCAGATGACTTTTTGCCGCCATGGTTACCGGTGTATCGGCAATGGAATGAGCCAGTTTTGCCAGAGTATTGCCGGTACATGGTGCGATGACCAGAGCATCCAGCAGTTTCTTCGGGCCGATGGGTTCCACAGCTTCAATGCTGCGCAGCACTTTGGCACCGCAGACTTCTTCGGCACGTTTCAGATGACCGGCTGCGGTTCCAAAGCGGCTGTCAATGGAAGCGGATGCAAAAGAAAAGACGGGAATCACATGATGCGCCTTTGCAAGCTGCTCCATTATGGGGAAAACCTCAGAAAATGTACAAAAGGAGCCACACATAGCAAATCCAATTTCCATTTTTATACCTCCTTTCCCAGACATAAGCGAACAAAGGTCTTTGCAATCAGCTTTCCGGATGCTTCGGGTGCCATTTTACCCGGAAGTCCCCGTGCATCAATGATATTATTTCCGCACATTCCGGGCTTTGATGCCAGCTCCAGAATTACCGCATCTTCTTTTGCGTCCATATCCGGCAAGACCATTACCGGCACGGTGTTCATAATCACATCATACCGGCGCAGTTCCTGCGCGGCATCACCGATGGAAATACCGCGGCATCCCAGCGCACGGATCATTGCCCGGTCGGTATCTTTTCTGGCTGCTGCTGTGACTGCAGCACCTTTCTTCTCTAAAATCCTGCATAGGCATTTCCCGATCCGCCCCCAACCTACGATCAGAACCTTGCAGCCTGCAGGCAGTGTTCCCAGCTTGCTTTCTGCGATCTCAAGTGCGCAGCCTGCAGTGATCGCTGCATTTTCCGCCAGATAATAAGGATCCTGCAAAAAATCCACAGTTGCATATTCTTTCAGCAGCAGCGAGGAAAGATTTCCACCGGATATAATAATATTCTCTGGAAGATCTCTCAGAATATGTGCCAGATACTCATCGCCTGAGGGGAAACTTGGCACCGGAAGCAGCAGGTGTGTGATATCCGGCGCAGCCTTTCGTGTAACATGCAGACCCATTTCAGATAGATAGTCCCCGGCGCGGCGGACTGCTTCGCTGCGGGGGATGCATAGGATACTTCCGTGAATCATTGCCATCACCCTTTCGTGCCAGATTATGCAATTGGCGGCACGGATGTGCTTGATTTTTTTATATCCATGCGTATAATAAAAATAAGAGGTGATATTATGCAGAGATTGGGCTTTATTCATGATATGCTGGATGTGAAGGTGCTTGTGTTGTTTGTGATGGCGCGGGTGAACTATCCTGTTACCAGCAGTGAGATTTATGAACTGTGCTATCAGGACGATTGCCTGAGTTATTTTGATGTTTGTACCGCTGTTCCTGAGCTGGTGAGTTCCGGCCATCTGAAAGAGGTGGAAGACCAGAAGTACGCCATCACCGAAAAGGGCAGGGCGGACGGTTCCTTGACCGAAGATTCTATTGCCTTTACGGTGAAACAGCGGGCAGAGAACGCTGTCGCCAAATACAACCGTCAAATCCGCCGTTCCAGCTTTGTAAAAACACAGGTCATCCCCCGTGATACAGGCGATTTCTCTGTGATCATGGCACTGGATGATGAGATGGGAAATCTGATGACACTGGAACTGGTGGCACCTGATCAGCGCCAGGCTGTCCGTCTGGGAAAACTATTCGAAAAGAAGGCTGAAATGGTCTACAATCTGACTATGGCAGAACTTCTGGATGATGAAGACGAATTGGAATGACATGAACGACTGGTTTACCGTTGAAAGTGTGGATGCAACTACCTATATCATTAGTGAGTATCGACATTGGGAAGAAACGCATTGCTATTTGTTGATTGGCGAGACTTCTGCCTTGCTGATCGACACCGGATTGGGCATTGCCAATATCCGGGAACAGGTAGACCTGCTGACGGAGAAACCGGTTGCCGCCATTGCATCCCATGTCCATTGGGATCATATTGGCGGGCATAAGCACTTTTCTGATATCCTTGTCCACAAATTGGAGGAGGACTGGCTGAACGGCTCTTTTCCGTTGCCAGTGCAGGCTGTCCGCAAGATGCTTTCAAAGGATTGCAGACTTCCGGATGCGTTTTGCCTTGATACCTATGAATTGTTTCAGGGAGAGCCGGGCAGAGTGTTGGAAGATGCAGAAGAAATTGATTTGGGCAAAAGATATATCAAGGTCTTGCATACACCGGGCCATGCACCGGGACATATGTGCTTTTGGGAAGAGGAAAGGGGATATTTGTTCAGCGGTGATCTTGTATACGAAGGTACGCTTTACGCAAACTACCCATCGACAGATCCACAGAAGTATTTAGAGTCTTTGGAGAAAATAGCTGCCTTGCCGGTACGGCGTCTTTTTCCCGGGCATCACAATCTGGATATCAAACCGGAACTGATTCCGCAAATAACAGATGTATTCCGGGCATTGCAGAAAGAAAACAAGCTATACCATGGCAGCGGTAAATTTGATGCTGGCAGTTTCAGGTTGCTGTTATAAAGAAGAAATGAAACGATTCGATCATTCTGATCGAACCGTTTTGCTAATTTACACAATCGAAACAACTTTTTGATGATTTCCTCTTGTCTAAAACGTCTAAATATGCTATAATATCCATACACCGAAGGATCGGTGAAACGAAAGGAGCTGCCGCATATGAAATTTCAGTACAGTGAGAAAAAAGTAAAACTGCCCGGAAACGTCCACGCTTATGCCGAAAAGAAGGTAATGAAGCTTGCACGCTATTTCGAGGAGGATGCGGAGGCACTTGTCGTCTTTTCTGTAGAAAAGAACCGGAATAAGGTGGAACTGACCGTTCACGGCGCAGGAACCTGGTTCCGGGCAAGCGAAAGCACATCTGATATGTTCGCATCCATAGATGCTGCTGTCGGCACCATTGAAGGCCAGATCCGCAAGAACAAGACCCGTCTGGCTCGCCGTCTGCGTCAGGATGCATTTGTGCGCAGTGTGCAGGAGGAAACCTCCTTTGCACCGGAAGCTGCAGAAGACGATTTGTCCATTACCCGTGTGAAGAGCTTCTACTTCAAACCGATGACAAGAGAAGAAGCCGTCTTGCAGATGAACCTGCTGGGTCATAACTTCTTCGCATTCCGTGATGAAGATAACGGTGGTTCGTTTGCTGTTGTCTACCACAGAAATGACGGCGGCTATGGTCTGATCGACGACACAGAATGACAGGATAACCGGTTTTATAAGGAGCCTCGTAAGAGGCTCCTTTTTTGCGTGTGGATTGTACAAAAATATTGAAAAAATTGTAAAAAGTGCTTGACAAAAGGGGGGGTATCTGGTATTATGTTCAAGCTGTCCGGTCGGGCAGCGCGAAAAGAAGAACAGCAAAAAGAAATTTGAAAAAACTTGAAAAAAGTTCTTGACAAATGGATGAAGCTGTGCTAGTATAAGCAAGCTGACCGCGAGAGCGGGAAGCACACTGTACCTTGTAAATTGAATAACGTGAAAACGAACTATGAACACCTTGGACATTTGAAATGAATGTTTAAGATCGATTTGAAATCGAAATTAAGCCAACGAAAATTCTTGAGTAATTTGCTAAGACGAATTGTTCAGAAAATGATTTGAGGCACGAAAGTGCTTTAGATACAATTTTTTGAGAGTTTGATCCTGGCT
>JAFYLN010000190.1 GCA_017537045.1 Oscillospiraceae bacterium
CCCAACTTGATATGCTCCACCTTGATCTGGATCAGCTCGCTGACCCGTGCACCGGTAGCTGCGAGGAAACGGATCACGAAGTACCAGAACATCTCATCATCCCGTTTCAGGGAGGATTTAAAGTATTCATAGTCCGCTTCGCTGATCACATTCTCCAGAAAAGCTTTCTGCTGGACCCGGACAAAGGGCATCTTCCATTTTGACTTTCCGATGCTCTCTAGGTAGCAATTGATAGCTCTGAGGCGCAGATTGACCGTTTTGGGCTTGTAATTCTCGATCAGCCATACTTTATAAGCCTTCAAGTTTTTCTGGGTGATGCCATCGTACTGCTCGTTGTACTGACGGACGGCGAACAGATACGATGCGATGGTGTTTTCCGAGAGATTGGTTTCTCGCAAGTGTCTTTCAAATTCTTTTATCATGGCGAAAGACCTCCTTTCGCCATGATTATACAATGCGATTTAGATTGACTTAAGCATTGGAATTGCAGTTGATAATGCTGCTATGATGCGGGCTTGCTCTTTATGAGGAGGAACTGGTACAAGCGCATTACATACATCGGATACATTGATGTGCTTAGCTCCAATTCCACGGGTTTTACAAGTAATAGCATCGAGAACAAGTGGGGACATGAGAATTTGCTGATAAAGTGCAGTGTTTATAAATGCAGACAATCTTAACAACATTACTCGCTGTCCCAAACAAATATTGTCAATATCGGGAAGCACAGCAGCTCGACCGATACTTCCCTCCCTGGTGTAGACAATGTCACCTTCCCGGGGTAATAGCCGGACAATTCTGCTTTCATATGCGTTTTCATCGACATAGCGAAATCCTAGGATTGTACCGTCACTATTGATGCAAGTAGTATCAATACTATAGAATCCCGTATCTTCCTGATAATATTTTGGTGTAGAGTGGGGACAGTCAACGATTCTAATGCAAATGTTTTTTATCCTGGACCAACTCCATGACTCAGGGATCTCGAAGGGTATCTCATCATCGATACAACGCTCGATTCCGTCCAACTTCTCATAATGAGAAATCTCAGAATGTCAAGCAAGAAAATAACTTGTCAACAAACGCCATAATTCGTCTTTGTTCTTCAATAGGGGGTAAAGGAACGAAAGTGTTAGTGACAATAGTTTGATTGATTTTGGGCATACTATCCGATGTTCCACTTGCACTGCTGGTGAAATACCGCCTGGAAAAGGGGGCTTTTAACACAAGGTCGAGATATCTAATATCTATGCGGTTCATTGCGCGTATTCTCATCATTAGGTCGGGATAAATGAATTCGTTATCCTTACCTGTATAAATACAGGCCGTTCCAACCAACTCACGTGAATTGCTGCGCTGAATCAAAATATCATTATGCTTTAGCCAGTATTTTGAATCACTTGGTATTTCTATATCAACATATTTGTAGGCATCAGATTTGAAGTAGCCCGATGTAGTTGCCGATAAAGTTAAGTTTTTTACGTTAGTGGAATATGGTACGCCTTTAGGTGAGTAACCATTAGACGGCTTTTCTTCTATCAATGTGCCAAGCCTAACCCATATCCAATTACCTGGAACTTCAAATGGAATGATGTCGTCAATGCAAGTCTCTACAGAACCACACTTTTCATAATGAGAATTATCCCTTCTGAAAATGACGGATTCATGCTTGTCCCGTTTGATTTTTCCCTCTGCGATCAGCCGCTGCTTCTCCGCACGAATGCGTTCCAGAAGCACACTTGCCGGCTCGTCGGCAGGGTCCTGGGGGACGAGTTTTCCTTGAACCGCCATTTGCAGAATGGATTTTTTCAGTTGCTTCGGAAAATCCTTATTATATGCGTCCAGTGCAGTTGCCTTTGCACCATATACATCCACTAAGGGGAGCAACTCTACCAGTTTTGCAGTGATGCGAATCTGCTCGGCAACGGGAGGAATGGGAATGAATAGTTCTGCCACAGTGGATGGTCTAAGTTCAGTCTGATTTGTTGAACCCTCGCCCTGATCTTCAAGGTATGGTTGATAGTATTTCAGAACATGATATAGATAGTCCCGCTGCATTGAACCCATGATGCGAATGAGTGTGACATGGGAATCCGGCACGATTATATTATCATCGATTCTGTCAGAATCATGGAACATTCCTATACGGCCAAGAGTACCATTTCCTGTTGAATTGATAATAATGTCCCCATCCCGCATATATTCCTCAGTTGGATATTTATCGAAGGTTTTCATATCCAGATATTTAGCCAGGGACATATCGATTCCACCCTGCTTTACATTGCACTTCTGGGCAAAAACAAATACAGTTCCTCGATCAGCATACTTAGGAGACTTTCCGCGCTTGATCTCTTTTTCAACCAAGTCCTTCAGCCGAATCCATTCCCAAGAATCAGGTATCTCAAACGGAACCTCGTCGGCGATGCTGACAGGCTCATTGCTGCCGATTTTCTCATAAGGAGTATTATCTGAAGTCGTGCTCATGCGTTTAATAAATGGGTGTGATAGAATATAGTGGCTATTATTGAATAAGGAAACAGCGTCGTAGCCGTGATGAAGGCTACGACGCTGTTTCTTTAGTCATCCCACATATGCTGTTTCCAATACTCATCCGTAGCCCGCTCATAGGCGAACCGGACGCTTCCAATGCTCTCGCCCTCCAGAATGGAGAAATAGGCCCTCTGGGTGATCTCACCCAGCTGGTGGTTATGGTTGAAGATAGATCCGGCGATCATGGTTGCGAAGGCCGCATCAGGATACCTTGCTCCGATCGCCTCCTTCTGATCAGGCTCAGCCTGCATCAGCTCGTACATACCGGGGATGGAGCTGAAGGCATCCATCTCCCTGGCTCTCAGATCCTGCATAGAATAAATACGGCTCATATCTGTCTCTCCAATCTGGCATACTGAACGGGATTATACCACGCAAATATAGTAAGAACAAGACTTGACATTTCGACAAAATTCGTTAAGAGGCTGAAATGGCCATGATTTCATCCCTCTTTAAGTACAATAAACAGGACGGATACCTGCAGAGAACCTTTTTGCCACTCATTGCATCTTGACTTCTCAAACATTTGTTTTATAATAATAGCACAAATGTTCTAAAACATCAAGTGTGAAATGAGTATGACAGAAAGGGGAGAGGAGTATGCCCGAACGGCAGTATCTCTGCATCGATCAGAAGAGCTTCTATGCGACCGTGGAGTGCGTTGCACGGGGACTGGATCCTATGACCACCAATCTGGTAGTGGCCGATCCAACCAGATCAGAAAATACGATTTGCCTTGCGGTTTCACCGAGCCTGAAGGCTCTGGGTGTCAAGAATCGCTGCAGAATCAAGGATATCCCAAGCTATATCAAGCATATCGTAGCGCAGCCACGGATGCAGCTCTATATCGACTGTGCTGCCGAGATCTACGGCGTGTTCCTGAAGTACATCGCTCCAGAGGATA
>JAFYLN010000191.1 GCA_017537045.1 Oscillospiraceae bacterium
AGCATCTGCGCCCCCGCACCAATCTGTTCTCTGCCACCTTCCGCGTGCGCAGCGTGGCGGCGCAGGCCATCCACGAGTTCTTCCAGAACCGCGGCTTCGTCTATATCAACACCCCCATCATCACCGGCAGCGATTGTGAGGGTGCCGGCGAGATGTTCCGCGTCACCACTCTGGACATGGAGAATCCTCCCCGCCTGGAAGACGGCAGCATTGACTGGAGCAAGGATTTCTTCGGCAAGCAGACCAATCTGACCGTTTCCGGCCAGCTGAATGCCGAGAACTTTGCCATGGCCTTCGGCGATGTCTATACCTTCGGCCCCACCTTCCGTGCCGAGAATTCCAACACCCAGCGCCATGCTGCTGAGTTCTGGATGATCGAGCCTGAGATGGCCTTTGCTGATCTGAACGACGATCTGGAGTGCATGGAATCCATGGTGAAGTTTATCATCAAGCGTACCATGGAGCGCTGCCCTCAGGAGCTGGCTTTCTTCAACAGCTTTGTGGATAAGGGCCTGCTGGAGCGTCTGGAGCATGTAGCCAACTCCGACTTCGGCCGTGTCACCTATACCGAGGCTGTGGAACTGCTGAAGAAGAGCGGCCAGAAGTTCGACTATCCCGTGGAATGGGGCATCGACCTGCAGACCGAGCACGAGCGTTATCTCACGGAGGAGATCTTCAAGAAGCCCGTCTTCGTCACCGACTATCCCAAGGAGATCAAGGCTTTCTATATGAAGCTGAACCCTGACGGAAAGACCGTCGCTGCTGTGGACTGCCTGGTGCCCGGTGTCGGCGAGATCACCGGCGGCTCCCAGCGTGAGGACAACTACGAGATTCTGAAGGCTCGCATCGAAGAGCTGGGCATGAATCCTGCCGACTACGATTTCTATATGGATCTGCGTAAGTACGGCTCCTGCCGTCACGCAGGCTTTGGTCTGGGCTTCGAACGCTGTGTCATGTACCTGACCGGTATCGGCAACATCCGCGATGCCATCCCGTTCCCCAGAACCGTGGGCAACTGCGAGCTTTAATTCAAGTCAAAAGGCGAACCACGAAAGTGGTTCGCCTTTTCGGCGTGTCGAAAAACCGGGGATCTTCTGGTGAGCTTGTAGGGGCGGCTATTAGCCGCCCGAAGTGATCATGATTTTTGCGTGTGAAAAACAGAGAGGAATGGTTTCGCTTTTTGAGAACAATACGAACATATATAGAGAAATAAAAGCGGGCGGCGGGTCGCCGCCCCTACGAATTCTATCGAAGATAATGCGAAATGATAGACAGTCTGCAAAGGCGAACCACTTTCATGGTTCGCCTTTTTCTTATGCACCTGTAAGCAGCTGATAGATGTATACCGCAATAGAAATGGCATACCGGTGGAGCGGGTAGTAGAAATAGAAGAAATACTTATTTCCTCTGCCTTTTTCCCCGTTGTACAGCAGCAGGAATGGCACCGCCAGAATCATATAATACTGCGGAAAACCCACCACAAAGCAGAGGGACGAGGTGCTGATTGCCTGCACTTTTCCGCCGACGTAACAGAATACACTGAACAGAAAGAGTACGGCAGCCTTTTTGACCTTATCTTTTGCAAAGTACATCATAATGCCCATGAGAACGAACAGAATCGTGTACTCCACATGAATGGGGCTTTCAAGAAAGCTGCATACAAGATCCTGAAATGCAATTGCAGTGTAAAGTGATGCACCATAGTCCATGATGTTGACCTTGACCAGCAGCACCAGCAGAATATGGGGAATGCAGGTTGCTGCAATGCCAAGAATACCCAGAGCAATGCGTTTACCTGCTTTTTCCTGAATACCGCGGATAATTTCTTCTATCAGGATCACATACAGCGCAACATAAAAGTAAGTAAAAAAGATGTTGCTGTTGATGAAACTGCCGATGGAATCATGGAATAGAAAATTGGTAACCGTCACAAACAGACCGCTGCCCACAGCACCAAGGTACAGCCGCAGCAAAAATTTCTTTCTGTTCCGGGTATAGCGGATGCTCTCCGTCAGGGCGAAGAGAAACAGCGGCATGGCAATCCGGCCAAGGAGCCGCAGTTTCGTATTGTAAGTTTCAAAAATCGGGATTTCAAAGCCGTAGGCTCCCAGATGATCGATCGTCATAAAAACAACGGCGATCATTTTGAGCTGCCATGCATCCAGTCCTCTTCGTATCTGTGTCTGTAGAAGCGCCATGGAACCACCTCCTGTGTGTTTGCTGCTTATTATAACTGTGAAGGATTTTTTGCGCAATAACTGCAGCGGAAATTTAATAAAATATTAAATACGATTGGCGGACGTTTGTCTTTATGCTTGCAAAACGTCAAAAAATGCGATACCATAGGAAACATACAGACACCTCAGGAGGTAATAATGATGGATGCAAAAGAAATTATGAAAATTTTCCAGGATACCGCTTACGTCCGCATGGGCGGCTCCGATGCCGAGCTGCGCTGCGCCAAATATCTGGCGGCGTGCTGCGAAAGGATGGGCTGCAAGGCTGAGATCGAAGAATTCCCCGTGGATATGGCAACCATGCAGGAGGCTGTTTTCGAAGCTGACAGTATCAGCATTCCCTGCAAGGGCTATTTGAATGCCGGAAGCGGCACGGTGGAGGCACCGTTCTATTACCTGCGCAGTACCGATGCCTATGCACTGAGCCAGTGCAAGGGTAAGATCGTCATGATCGACGGGTATCTTGGCTACTGGATTTATAACGACATTCTGGAAAACGGTGCTGTGGGCTTCGTGACCTATGACGGTAATGCCAACTATGCAGACCGTGACATCGATCAGAGGGAACTGCGCAGCTTTGTCCATAAGGGCAACAAGATTCCGGGTGTGAATATCAATGCCAAAGATGCCATCCGGCTGATCAGCAGCGGTATTCAGACCGCAAAGATCACCCTGAAACAGGAGGAGTACGAGGGTAAGTCCCGCAATGTGATTCTGGATCTGCCCGGTGAAATCGGGGAATACATCGTTCTGACTGCCCACTATGATTCCACATCCCTCTCTCAGGGCGCCTATGACAATATGTCCGGCTCTGTAGGTCTGCTGGGTATTGCGGAACACTTTGCAAAATATCCCCACCGTTACGGCCTGCGCTTCATCTGGTGCGGCAGTGAGGAGCGGGGTCTTCTGGGTTCCAAGTCCTACTGTAATGTCCATGAGGAAGAATTGAAAAAGGTCGCCCTGAATATCAACCTCGATATGATCGGCTGCATCATGGGCAAGTTCATCTCCTGCTGCACCACGGAAGAGGCACTGGTGCATTACATCAACTACTTCTCCTGCGAGCAGGGCTTCTCCGTTGCCACCAGGCAGGATGTCTATTCCAGCGATTCCACGCCCTTTGCCGATAAGGGTATCCCTGCGGTCTCCTTTGCCCGTATTGCTCCCCAGAATACCGCAACCATCCACAACAGCTACGATACCATTGCCCTTATGAGCGGCGCTCAGATGTGCGAGGACATTGACTTCCTGGTCGCCTTCACAAATCGCATGGCAAACGCAGCCAAGTGCCCCGTGGAAAAGAAGATTCCCGATAACATGAAAGAAAAGCTGGATATTTACCTGGCTCGCAAACGTGCCCCTAAAAATGGCATTCATCATGTTGGCGGTTAAGTCAAAGGTTCTATAAAATGAATTTTTCTCTGTAACTGCAAAAGAAACCCTCCGGTTTGAACCGGAGGGTTTTGGCTTACTTATAGGAAGCGACGCTCTTGCGAACCAGAGCCCGGTGGAGTCTGGCTTGCGCCAGCTGCACCTCGGTATCGGTGGCATCCTTCTTATGCAGGATGCGCTCCGCACGCTGCTGGGAAGCTTCGGCACGCATCTGATCAATGGATTCTGCCCACTCGAAAGTTGTGGGCACCAGTGTGACCTCGCCGTTTACGACGCTCACCATGCCGCCGATACAGGCAGCGTAGCGGCGCTTACCGTCAATGATGACGGTGGCGCGACCCATACCCAGCGGTGCCACACAATTGATGTGGCCTGCCAGAATGCCCAGATCGCCGGAGGTGGTGCGAACCACCAGCTCCTCCGCCTGACCGTCAAAGATCAAACCGTCAGGCGTGACGATTTTCAGAGAGAAGGGTGTCATTTGCCCTCACCGCCCTTAAACTTTGCAACGACTTCGTCGATGGAACCTGCGTACAGGAAGAAGGACTCGGGGATCTCGTCATGCTTACCTTCAATGATCTCCTTGAAGGAACGGATGGTGTCCTTCAGGGGGACGTACTTGCCCTGGTATCCGGTGAACTGCTCCGCGACGTGGAAGGGCTGGGACAGGAAACGCTGGACCTTACGGGCACGGTTAACGGTGACCTTATCCTCCTCGGACAGTTCATCCATACCCATGATGGCGATGATGTCCTGCAGTTCCTTGTAACGCTGCAGAATCTGCTGGACGGCACGGGCGACCTCGTAGTGCTCTGCGCCGACAACGTCGGGGGAGAGGATACGGGAGGTGGAGTCCAGGGGGTCAACAGCGGGGTAGATACCCAAACTTGCGATACCACGGTCCAGAACGGTGGTAGCGTCCAGGTGCGCGAAAGTGGTAGCGGGAGCGGGGTCAGTCAGGTCGTCCGCAGGGACGTAGACTGCCTGAACGGAAGTGATGGAGCCGTTCTTGGTGGAGGTAATACGCTCCTGCAGGGCGCCCATTTCGGTAGCCAGAGTGGGCTGGTAACCGACGGCGGAGGGCATACGGCCCAGCAGTGCGGAAACCTCGGAACCTGCCTGGGTGAAACGGAAGATGTTGTCGATGAACAGCAGCACGTCCTGATGCTTCACATCGCGGAAATACTCTGCCATGGTCAGGCCGGAAAGGCCGACGCGCATACGTGCCCCGGGGGGCTCGTTCATCTGGCCGAAGACCATGGCGGTCTTGGAGATAACGCCGGATTCAGTCATTTCGTTGTACAGGTCGTTACCCTCACGGGTACGCTCGCCGACACCGGTGAAAACGGAATAGCCGTTATGTGCAGTCGCGATGTTATAGATCAGCTCCTGAATCAAAACGGTCTTGCCGACACCTGCACCGCCGAACAGACCGATCTTACCGCCCTTGGCATAGGGACAGATCAGGTCGATGACTTTGATGCCGGTTTCCAGAATCTCGGTAGCGGGCTGCTGCTCCTCGTAGGAGGGAGCGGCGCGGTGGATGGGCCAACGCTCCTCAGTTTCGGGGGCGGGCTTCTCATCAATGGGCTGACCCAGCAGATTGAACACGCGGCCGAGGCAGCCTTCACCGACAGGGACGGAGATAGGCGCGCCAGTATCAATGGCGACGGTACCGCGCTGCAGACCGTCGGTGGAAGACATGGCAATGCAGCGGGCAACATTGTCACCAATGTGCTGCGCAACCTCGGCAACGATGGTGTTGTCACCGTGGGGAATTTCAATTGCGGACAACAGCTCGGGAAGCTGATCATCTGCAAAACGGATGTCCAGAACAGGACCCACGATCTGGATCACAGTTCCTTCTCTTTTGGCCATAGGATTCAACTCCTTATCATGCTGTCATTCCGAGCCAGTGCGTACACTGGCGTGGGAATCCCCAAAGGATTCCGAAAATCTATGGAGATTGCCACTTAAATTTGAGGACTGGTTCGCAATGACGCGGTAAAATTGTTTTAAGAACCTGCGACGATTTCCGTAATCTCCTGCGTGATGGCAGCCTGACGGGCACGGTTGAACTTGAGGCTCAGGTCTGCGATCATATCCTCAGCATTGGAGGTTGCGGAGTCCATGGCAGTGCGGCGGGCAGCCTGCTCCGCAGCACGGCTTTCGCACAGTGCACCGTAGAGAATACCGCCCAGATATTCAGGAACGATGGCATCAAAAACTTCTGTGGCATCGGGCTCGTACAGGAAATCCTGAGAAACACCCTCCTGCTTCTGTGCTTCCCGAAGCAGCGGCAGCAGCTGCATGACCGCAGGGGTCTGGGACAGGACGGATACGAAATTGGTGTAAGCCACATAAACTTCGTCGAATTCTCCGTTGCGGAAGCCCCTGCACAACTGCTTTGCCACGGAAAAGCATTCGCCGATGGACATATCTGCAGCCATGGCGTGATTCTGGCTGAGCATAGGAATCTTGTGGGAACGGAAATAATCCACAGCCTTTCTTCCGATTGGCAGAACCACCGCATCCTGACCGTTGATGCGCTGCTGCACCAGCTTCAGAATGTTGCTGTTGTAGCCGCCGGCAAGACCTCTGTCACCGGCAATGACGATATAAGCAACCTTCTTGACAGGCCGTGCGGTCAGGTAAGGGGAGGAGAAGTCACGGTTGTTACGGGCGATATTGTCGATGGTATCGCGTAAAATTTCAAAATAAGGACGGGAAGCAGCAATCTGTGCCTGCGCCCGGCGCAGCTTGGAAGCAGCAACCATTTCCATGGCTTTGGTAATCTGCTTGGTAGACTCCATGCTGCGGATGCGGTTTTTAATTTCCTTGGTGGAAACGCCAGCCATGACGGGCCTCCTTCCTTATTCGGGTTTTACGAATTCGACCAGAAGCTCGTTCAGAGCGGCCTTCAGATTGTCCTCGGTGCCCTGTTCCAGCTTGCCGGTTTCGCGGATAGCGGTCAGAACGCTGCTGTAGCTGGAATTTTCCATGAATTCGCGCAGTCTTGCTTCGAATTCGGGAATCTGCTCCACGCTGATGTCGTTCAGGTAACCCTTGGTAACGGCGTAGATGATGCACACCTGATGGGCAACTTCTACAGGTGCATTGTTCTTCTGCTTCAGAACAGCCACAATGCGCTCACCCAGTGCCAGACGGCTCTTGGTATCAGCGTCCAGATCAGAGCCGAACTGTGCAAAGCTCTGCAGCTCGCGGTATTGAGAGTACAGCAGCTTCAAGGAGCCTGCGACCTTTTTCATGGCCTTGATCTGTGCGTCACCGCCGACACGGGAAACGGAGATGCCGGGGTTGACAGCGGGCATAACGCCTGCGTTGAACAGCTCGGTTTCCAGGAAGATCTGGCCGTCGGTGATGGAGATAACGTTGGTGGGGATATAGGCAGAAACGTCGCCGGCCTGGGTCTCGATGATGGGCAGAGCAGTAAGAGAACCGCCGCCTTTTTTGTCGGACATGCGGGCTGCGCGCTCCAGCAGACGGGAGTGCAGGTAGAAAACGTCGCCGGGGTAAGCCTCACGTCCGGGGGGACGGCGGATCAGCAGGGAAATTGCACGGTATGCAACTGCATGCTTACTCAGATCGTCGTAAATGACCAGAACGTCCTTGCCCTGGTGCATGAAATGCTCGCCCATGGTGCAGCCGGTGTAGGGGGCAATGTACTGCATGGGAGCAAGCTCGGATGCGGTGGCGGAAACCACGATGGTGTAGTCCATGGCACCGGCCACAGTCAGGTTTTCAACAAGCTGTGCAACGGTGGAACGCTTCTGGCCGATGGCAACATAGATGCAGATAACATCCTTGCCCTTCTGGTTGACGATGGTATCGGTGGCAATGGTAGTCTTACCGGTCTGACGGTCACCGATGATCAGCTCACGCTGGCCGCGGCCAATGGGAATCATGGAGTCGATTGCCTTGATGCCGGTCTGCAGGGGGGTATCCACGTGCTGACGCTCGATGATGCCGGGTGCAGGCATCTCAATGGGGCGGAAGGTTTCTGCCTCGATGGTGCCCTTGCCGTCGATGGGTTCACCCAGTGCGTTGACAACGCGGCCGATCAGATTCCGGCCGACAGGAACGGACACGACGCGCCCGGTACGCTTCACGGTATCGCCTTCCTTGATGCCCTGGTCGGTACCAAGGATAACGATGGAAACGGTCTCTTCTTCCAGATTCTGTGCCATGCCGTAGGAACCGTTGGGGAATTCAACCAGTTCACCGGCCATGCACTTGTCCAGACCGGAAGCTCTTGCAATACCGTCGCCAACGAGAATGACAACACCGGTCTCGCTGGCTTCCATCTTGTTTTCATAGTTTTTGATCTGACTACGAATGATTTTTGTTATTTCTTCGGGTCTTAATTCCATAGTCTCCCTGCTTTCTTAATCAGAGTACGGTGCTGCGCAGCAGACTGCGAACTGCATCCAGACGATGGGAAACAGTATCATCCAGCCGCTTGCCGTCGTAGTCCAGACGGACACCGCCCAGAACCTCCGGATCCACCTTATTTTGAAGCTTGACCTGCTTACCGGTTATCTGGCAGAGCTTTTCGGTCAGCTTTTCCGCCTGTGCCGGATTCAGGGAAACGGCTGTGATGGCGGTAACAGGCAAAATACCGTTGTCGCGGTTATAGCTTTCTTCATATGCCTTGCAGCAATCAAAGAAATGACGCATATAACCCTTTTCGGTTAAAATTTTGAGGAAATTCAGAACATAGGGCTGTACCTTTCCCCGGAAACTGTCATCGAGGATCTTGCAGCGTTCCTGTACACTCAGGTTAGGCGTGCCAAGCAGCCGGATAAAATCGGGCTCTGCACGAAAACTCTGCTCCAGAACGGAAAGCTCTTCCAGAATCTGCTTGCTGAGGCTTTCTTCCAGTGCCAGTGCGTACAATGCTTCTCCGTAAACACTTCCGACCTGGGTCATACGCTGCCACCCAATTCGTCAATGAAGCTGTCGATCAGGCTGTTCTGATCCGCTTCGTTCAGCTCACGGCCGACGACCTTGCCGGCAATAGCCATAGCCAGACCGGAAATTTCGTCCTTGGCATCGTTGAGTGCCTTCTTCTTTTCCATGGCGATGTCGGCGGATGCCTTGTCCATGATCGCAGCAGCATCGGCGTTGGCTTTGCGGATGATCTCCTCTTCGCGAGCCTGGCCGCGAGCCATGGCCTCTTTTACAAGACGCTCGCTGGTAGCCTGTGCGGCAGAGAGCTTCTGCTGATACTCGGCCTGCATGGCTTCTGCCTGAGCCTGGGCATCATTCGCAGCAGAATACATATCGTCGATTTCCTTCTGGCGTTCGGCGATAATGTTCATCACGGGAACGAACAGAAACTTCTTTGCCACGAAATAGATGGTCAGAGTGTTCAGAAGAATGAACAGCGCAGTCCAGGGATTTACGCCCAAAAATGATTCAAACACTTGCGTTGCTCCTTTCTAATGGGGTGAAAAGAGCTTACAGCAGGAACAGGATCAGGAAAGCGATGATCAGAGAGTAAATACCGGTGGTCTCAGCGATTGCACAGCCCATGATCATGGTAGAGCGCAGGGTGCCGGCAGCCTCGGGCTGACGGGCCATACCATCCAGAGCGTGAGCGACAGCGGTACCTTCACCGACACCGGGGCCGATAGCGCCGATACCCATACACAGACCTGCGCCGATAGCCTTACCGGCGATTGCGATTGCAGTTGCTAATTCCATAAAAAAGTCCTCCTAAAAGTTGTTTATATAAATTTTATGGTTAAAGATGTTAAGCTGCCTTGACCTCTTCGGGAGCGGGCAGGGAACCGGCGATATAAACCATGGTCAGAAGCGTGAAAACATAGGCCTGAACGAAGCCGGAGAAAAGGTCGAAGTAACAGGAAAGAACAGCGGGGATGCCGTAGGTCAGGAAGGGGAAGTCGGGGAAAATTCCGGTCACATGCAGCAGGCCGGAAAGACCGACGACGGCAGAGAGAATACCGAATACCAGTGCGATCTTCTTGCCGTTCTTTTTCCATAAATATACCAGTCCGCCGCCTACAGCCAGCAATATCACACTGGGCAGCCAGCCGCTTGCAGTGACCAGCTTGACCACAACAGCGGAAGCAAGGCTCAGGGAGGTGTAGATCAGGCTGGTGATAACACCGCCGCCTGCCAGATTGCCAAAGTGACGGAAGGCCATGGAAACGGGCTGTGCGATCTCAGAAATAATGTTCATGGGAGTCATGACCACGATAGGCTCGGTGAAGCCTTTCAGCCAGCCCACAAAACCATTGTTTTTGATGTTGTTATACCAGATGATCACGGAAACCATAACGGCCCAAACCAGTGTACAGCTCAGGTCAGCAGTGGAAGATCGGAAAAATCCGGTCAGGCCAATGAAAGAGCCGCAGAGGGAACTGAGGAAAATGGTGCCGATAAAAGGTGTCCAGTGGGCATTGTGCGCGCCCATGGATTCAACGACCATGTTTTGCAGCATCATGACACCCTTTTCTACCATGACCTGCAATCCGTCGGGACGCTTTTTAAGCCGTTTGCCCAGCGTAACGCTGAGGATACACAGGAAAATGGTGACGAGCAAGTGGGAAACAGTAGTCTGTGTGATATTGATGCCGCCGAAGATAGGAATCGTGAAATAGACAAAAGCACCGTCAACACTCAAATTCATGCTTCATTTCCACCTTTCTTGTTGAAATATTCCGAAATCGTGAGAACCGGGCGGGTGAAGATCAGCGGAATCACCAGCGCGATCAGATTAAAAATGCCGCTCTTGGCGCAGAGCACCAGAATTAGAAACAGGCCGATCAGACGCCCCATATAAGACATCTGAACCAGCATCTGGCCACCCTTGACATCCTGCTTTTCGGCTTTGGCTGATGCTGCCATAACACCCAGAATCAAAACCAGATGGTTGAGCGTTGCGATTACGGAACCAGCCGCAGCACCCAGAACCACGCTGCTGTCAAAATAGCCCAGCACGGCGAAGACACCAATCATAAGTGCGGACAGGATCAATTCGCCAAACAGGACGGTCAGTGTCTGCGAAAGAATGTATTTACGATTATCCATGGAAACCCTCCCATACTAATTGTGGTCATTAAAGGAAACGGGGGGCGGTTCCTGTTCTCCCGGCTTGTCCTTCGACATCTGCTCCATGGCTTTCATGGAAACTCGGAAACCGTCAATTGCGCCGGAGATGCCCAGCGCGATACCGATGATCAGTACCCAGACACCAAGGCCGAACCGCTGGCGCAGCCAGACAGCTGCCAGAATAAAACCTGCCAGCGGGCCTGCAACGGAAAGCCCCAGCTGTGTCAGCCATACCAGCATATTAAGATTCTTCATAACACACCTCGGATCAATTCTCGCCCATAATAACTTTAACTATTATACCCGACAATTTCTTTAGATTCAATTCCGCGTTGTAGACAAAGTTTCAGGGAATTCTTGGTGAAGATAAACAAAATGCAAAAATGCTTTTGGGTAATGTGACGGTTTTACCGCAATTATACGGCAAAACATAACAAGAAAACCAGCCTGCCCCTGTAATCTTTGCTGTATTTTAGCCGCAGGCATGCAGCGCAATAATATCTTAAGATTCAGAAAGTAAAAAAAGCTTTTCATTTGTGCAAATATATTGTAAACTATCCGTAAGAAACGATTCATTACTTTTGAAACTGGAGCGGTTTTGTACATGCAGCAGGAACTTGAAATCATTCAGGGCGTAATCAGCGCCGTTGTTTTTCAGAATTATGATAATGGTTATGCGGTGCTGCGCCTTGGTGTGGGTGGAAACCAGCATGTGACCGTGGTTGGTACCATTCCGCTGCCCGCTGTGGGCGAGCGGCTGATGGTGACAGGTAAGTGGATCAATCACCCCACGTTCGGCCGCCAGTTTGAGGCCGAGTTTCTGGAGCGCATGATGCCCCAGACCAGCATGGAAATTCTCAGCTATTTAAGTAGCCGCATCATCAAAGGCATCGGCCCGCGGATGGCAGCCCGGATTGTGGAGCATTTCGGCGATGAGACCCTGACTGTCATGGAGCGCGAGCCGCTTCGCCTTGCGGAAGTGGCCGGGATTTCCCGGGAAAAGGCAAGGCTTATTGGTGAAGAGTTCCGGCAGCGGGTGGGTATGCGTGCCCTGATGGAATTTTTCGCTTTGCACCAGCTTCCTGCGGAACTGGCGGTTCGGACATATAAGATCTACGGCGAGACCACCGTGGAGCTGCTCTACGATGATCCCTATCTTCTGCTGGACGAGGGTCTGGATGCGCCGTTCAATGCAGTCGACCGCTTTGCTATTGAGCTTGGCGTGGCAGGAGATGATCCCCGCCGGGTAGAAGCGGGCATTCTCTTTGAACTGCGCTACAATCTGTCGGCAGGCCATGCATTCCTGCCGGAGGAGAAGCTGACTGCTGCCACGGCGCAGCTGCTGAATATTGAAACCGGAACAGTCTCCGAGGGCATTGCCCGCCTGCTGGAAGCAGACCGTCTGGTGCGCTCTTTCTTGGCAGGTATTACGGTCTGCTATCTTCCTGAGCTTTATGAAGCGGAAACCAACTGCACACACCGGCTGCTGGAGCTGTCGGCCACCCGTTTTCCTGCTCCGAAGGATCTTGAAAAAATGCTGCGCACTGCCGAAAATGAAAGCGGCATTTCCTATTCCGGCCAGCAGCGCGATGCTATCCGTGCTGCAGCAACTTCCGGTGTGCTGCTGATTACCGGCGGCCCCGGCACCGGCAAAACGACCATTCTCAATGGTATTATTTCGTTGTTGGGTCAGATGCAGTGCAGCTGCCTGCTGGCTGCCCCCACCGGACGTGCTGCCAAACGACTGACGGAAGTTACCGGCGAGGAGGCTTCTACCATTCACCGTTTGTTGGAAGCAGGCATCGATCCCAATACCGGCAGAATGGTTTTTGCACGGGATGAAAGCAATCCACTAAAAGCGGATGCCATTATTATTGATGAAATGTCCATGGTGGATGTACAGCTCCTGCACAGTTTGCTGCAGGCGATTCCACCCCGCAAGCGGCTGATTCTGGTGGGGGATCCGGATCAGCTTCCGCCCGTAGGCCCCGGCTTCCCCTTTGGCGACTGCCTGAGAAGTGCCATGCTGCCCACAATCCGGCTGACAGAGATTTTCCGCCAGGCACAGGAGAGCCTGATCGTTATGAATGCCCACCGGGTCAATCAGGGTCAGTTGCCTGACCTGAAAAATGTCACCAGTGATTTCTTCTTCATGCGCCGCCAGAGCGAGGACGCGGTGCGCCAGACCATCCGCGACCTTTGTACAACCCGCCTTCCGCAGAATATGGGCATTCCTGCCGACCAGATTCAGGTGCTGACACCAACCCGCAAGGGCGGCGTAGGTACCTGGAGCCTGAACGCATTGCTGCAGGATGCCCTGAACCCTGCTGCCCCCGATAAAAAGGAGCGCCAGTCCGGAGAGTTTACTTTCCGGGAGGGTGACCGTGTCATGCAGATCCGTAACAATTACGATATCATGTGGAAAAAGTGTGACGGCAGTGCAGTCGGCACCGGTATGTTCAACGGCGATATCGGCATCATTACCCGTATCGATTCCCAGCAGGAGACCATGACCGTGGTTTTCGACGACAGGGAAGCAGACTACGACTTTACCCAGCTGACCGAGCTGGAACCTGCTTATGCCATGACGGTACATAAAAGCCAGGGCAGCGAATACCGCGCAGTAATTCTGGCGGCATGGAATGGCTCGCCGTACCTGCTCAGCCGCAGCATTCTTTACACAGCCATCACCCGCGCCCGGGAACTGCTGATCATCGTCGGGCGGGAAGATGTGGTGGCGGCCATGACGGAAAATGCAAAAAAGAACCGCCGCTATTCCGGCTTAAAGCTGCGCCTGCAGGGAAAGGCAGAAGGATGATCACTGATAGAATTTTGAATCTGCTCTTTCCGCCCAAGTGCGTGCTGTGCGGCAAGATTCTGGAAAAGGACGAGACCGACCTATGCCATAGCTGCCGCATAGACAGCCCCGAATGCCCGGGGGTACATAAAAATTTCTCTTTCCTTGACAGTTGGGTCGCTGTCTGGTACTATAAAGGGTACATTCGGGAGAGTTTGCTCCGCTATAAATTCCACAGGGCACGCCATTATGCCCCTATTTACGGCAGAATCCTCGCCATGCGCATCCAGCGGGAATATCCGGAAGGCTTCGATCTTCTGACTTGGGTTCCCATCAGCCGCCTGCGTAAATTCCGCAGGGGCTACGATCAGGTAGAGCTTCTGGCGGAAGCGGTAGCGCAGGAACTGGGTATGCGTGCGGTCAGCACCCTGAAAAAGATCCGCCATAACCGCCCACAGTCTGCCATCACCGGGCAGGCGCAGCGCCGCGCCAATGTGCTGGGCGTTTACGAGGTGGTATCTGGCCAGGTGATTGCAGGAAAGCGGATTCTGCTCCTTGATGACATCATTACCACCGGCACAACTGCCGGTGAATGTGCCCGCGTGCTGCTGACAGCCGGGGCGAAAGAAGTACATTGCGGCTGCGTTGCTGCATCCCATCATGATTGATTTTCAGTAGGTGACAATATGTTTAATTTTACTTCCAATGACCTGGGTGTTGATCTGGGTACATCCAATGTTCTGATCTATGCCGACGGCAAGGGTCTCGTGGTGCGCGAGCCTTCCGTTGTTGCCATCGATAAGAATACCGGCAAAATTCTGCAGGTCGGCGCTGCTGCACGCAGCATGCTGGGCAGAACCCCCGGCAACGTTGTTGCAATGAAGCCTCTGCGCGAGGGTATCATTTCTGACCACGAAATGACAGTGCGTATGCTGCAGTCCATGTTCCGCAGTGCCAATAAATCCTCCGTGTTCACGCCCAAGCCCCGTGTTGTTATCAGTGTACCCAGTGGCGTATCCGAAGTTGAAGAGCGCAGTGTCATCAACGCCGCGCTGGAAGCCGGTGCCCGCCGTGTGTTCCTGATCGAAGAACCTTTGGCTGCGGCGCTGGGTGCAGGTCTGGATATCAAGGGTGCCAAGGGTCACATGGTCGTTGATATTGGCGGCGGCACCACGGATATTGCCGTGCTCAGCATGAATGGTGTTGCGGTTTCCTCCTCCCTGAAGGTGGCAGGTGACCATATGGATGACCTGATCGCCCGTTATGTCCGCCGCCAGCACGGCGTAGCCATCGGCCAGGTCACGGCAGAAAGCGTCAAAATTCAGATCGGCCGCGTCTATGCCGGTGCCGAGGAGATCAGCATGAACGTCAAGGGACGCGATATCAAGACTGGTATGCCCCGCGTGATCACCTTGATGTCCTCTGAGATTTTTGAAGTTCTGCGCCGCCCTGCCCGCATGATCGCAGACGAAGTGCTCAGTGTGCTGGAGCAGACCAGCCCGGAACTGGTCAGCGATATTTCCGAGACCGGCATTACCCTGACCGGCGGCTGCAGCCAGCTTTATGGCTTCGATGCCTTGCTGATGGAGCGCACCGGCATCAACTGCACGGTGGCAGATGATCCTGAATTCTGCACCGCTTACGGCTGTGGCAAGAGCCTTGCGTGGATCAACCATATGACCGAGGGGCCTATCAACATTGCAAGACAGCGCATGATGAAGAGCAACCAATACTAAAACCAACACCGCCGCTTCACCCGAAGCGGCGGTATTTTTATGGCAGTTCAAATTTCAGTTTGTCGCTCTCTTTCGATTGTGCGTGTAGGGGCGGCACAGCATTACGAATTCGCATTGGTTTTCGGCGAATTCGCAACATTGTGCCGCTCAAAAAACATGTCATTGCGAGGAGCGCGAAGCGCGACGTGGCAATCTCCTGCTTCTATGCATCGATAAGCAATGCAGAAACAAACATCGTACCGGGAGATTCCCACGTCGGCCTTTCAGGCCTCCTCGGAATGACAGTGGTTTTCGATGGTTTCCGCGCTGATTTTGCTGCTACCAACTACCAAACCACGATGTCATTGCGAGGAGCATGGCATTAAGCCATGCGACGCGGCAATCCGCATCCCCTGCATCCAAAGGATGCTGTCGCCCCAATGGGGCGACAATTTGAAACCGCAACAGTGCGACAAACATCAATTTACCATTCAACCAAAATCCGCCGGAGCATTGCTCCGGCGGCGCTGCAGTGTATCAATTGTTGCAGGTGGTATAAGTGGGTGTGCTGTCGCATTTTCCGCCATTATCACAACCACAGGGAGCAAACTGGGCCGTGGGGAAGGGAATCCGGCTGAACATTTCACAGGGATCTTCGGCACAGCAGCCGGGACTGTCACAGCATTCCTTGGTGGGGATGGAGTAATCCAGCACAGGCACGATCAGTTGGGCATCCCGCTCCAGACGCACGATAGAGAACTGTCCTAATGTTACAAACAGCCGCCGCTGGTCTCCGGAGAGCACCAGCTCCTCGTCAAACATATCCCGGATAAACGCGGGAATCTGCACGACACAGCCGCTGCTGCACTCGCAGGTGTTCTTCACACGGCTGCTGAGCACCATGGGATCCAGCACCTCGACCACGGACGCCAATTCGCTAAGTGTCACTAGGCGGCTGCCATATCTTCAAATTTCTTCAGTACCACACGGACGCTGCCATCCTTGTTGACGGAAATGTGATCAAGGATGCGACGCATGTCCATGTTGGTAACAGTTTCTAATTCCAAAAATCGAGTGATTTCCTGACGGTAATAACGGACGATCTGTTCTGCGTTGCTAAGAATCTCGGCAGATTGAGCAATCTGTGCCAGATCCATATCCAGAGACTTCAGTTCCTCAGTAACACTGGCGAGCTTATCTTTCAGTTCTGCCATGCTGATCAAATCGTTGGCATACATTTCCTGATACCGGTCTTTCTTTCCGAGCAGCTTTTTCCGCCTGGACTCAATTTCCTGTTTGGCCTGCTCCGGATTTGTTGCTTCCGGAATCTGCTTGTCCAAACTGGCAAGAACGCTGGCAATAAATACATCCTTATCTTCAATTAGGGTAGCAAAGTATTTGCGGAGCTCTTCTATCAATTTGGGTTCGTCCAGAATCACACGGTTGTCACATTTCTCCGCAGTATACTGATCGTTGGTAACACACCGCCAGTATACCCGGGTGTTCACATAGGTATAGGTCTTCCGGGTAAAGGATCGTCCACAATGCTCACACTTGATAAGTGTGGAGAATACATGCTTAGAGCTGTATCTGGCATCTCGGAAAGGCTCTCCGGAGTCATATTTGCTCCGCCGGGATTCCATGATTTCCTGTGCTTTCTGAAAGACCTCAGGGGTTACGATAGCCCAGGAGGGACGTTCGTGATAGAAGTGTTCTTCTTTGGGAATGTTGACTTGCTTGCCGGTCAAGAAATCTTCAATTTCATATTTATGATTCACTAATATACCGCAGTAGAGTGGATTCACAAGAACGCGTCTGACACCTCTTGGATTCCATTCACTGCCGTATTTTGTTTTGTCGTTATCTCGGTTCAGAGTCATGCTGATGGTTCGACAGCCCAAGCCTTGCTCGTTGTACAGGTGGAAAATCTTACGAACAATCCGAGCTTCATCGGAATTGATCTCTAACGTAAACTTATCGATCCGGTCATAGCCGAAGATTCGCTGAGGAACACGACCTTTTTCTGCATTGATCTTTTTGCCCCACTTGACACGCTTGGAAAGATTGTTGCTTTCCTCCTGCGCCATGGCACTGAACAAGGTCAACACAAATTCGCTATCTCCCATAGAATCCATATTTGCTGTGAGAAACAGGGTGTTGATTCCCATGGATTTCAGTTTGCGAATACTCTGGAGGGCATCGACTGTATTGCGGGCAAAGCGGCTAATATCTTTGACCACTACCATATCAAACAGGCCTAGCTCCGCATCCCGTAAAAGACGCTTGAATTCCTCACGCTTTTTCAGGGATGTTCCGGTGATACCTTCGTCCGCATATAAGCGGAATAGTTCGTGGCCGTTCCGTTTGGCATACTCTACAAAGAATTCCTTCTGGTGGATCAGACTATCTATCTGCTCATCTTTGTCCGTTGAGACACGACAATATGCAGCTATTTTCATTTGTTGGTTGCTCCTTTCTGTCAACCAACCCATATCTGCTTTATATTATAC
>JAFYLN010000192.1 GCA_017537045.1 Oscillospiraceae bacterium
GATCCCCATGTTCGACTTCGAGGTTCCCACCGCTCTGCCCGGCGTTGATCCCAAGATCCTGGATCCCCGCGACACCTACGCTGATGTCGCTGAGTGGGAGACCAAGGCTAAGGACCTGGCTGGCCGCTTCATCAAGAACTTTGAGAAGTACACCGGTAACGATGCCGGTAAGGCTCTGGTTGCTGCTGGCCCCCAGCTGTAATTGCATAAAAATCATCTCCGGCGGAATTTCCGCCGGAGATTTTTTATGCAGAATGCAGAATGCAAAATGCAAAATGCAAAATGATTGAAATGCGATTTCGATGCGTCATTGCGAGCCAGTGCGCACACTGGCGTGGCAATCCGTTTTTTTAAAAAGCTTACTGCGCAACTGTTCAAATAAAATATGCCCATTTAGCAACTTAGGATAATTTAGTTATCGAGATAATAATTTATAGCTTCTTTATAACACTTACGGCAATATTCGTTTCCGTCGCTTAATTTGCTGTATGCAGTATCACCACAACCATCACATTTGCCATCATTACTATCATATGTACTACAGGCTCCAATCAAAGATATTATCATAGTAAATAATAAGAAAATAATGTACTTTTTCATCAATCTTTTCCTCCTTGGGGGTTTCGGTAATATTTGTTGTTTTTCTCAACACTTATCTGGTGTACCATAAAGTTCAGGAATGTGTCCAAGTCCGGCTCCTTGCCGTCGGGGCAGATTTGTTTCCACATTGCCTGGGCTTGGGGATTACTGGAAGCCATGGCATCTTTGATGGATTCTCTCATTTTCTTCTCTACCTCTTTTGGGGTAGTACCCTCCTTCGCGGCAATCATCTGTATAATTCGTCTGGTTTTTTCTGTCATATTCGTCCTCCTTAAATACCCTATGTCATATTAAAATTTTATCATACAAGAATTATCAATTATCGCATATAAATTATACTTTGTCGCATTCTAAATATCAAGTGTCACATTGTGCGCAATTTATGTTTTCCCTTATTTTTTATAAAATAATATAGGGTGATAGCATCATGGAAAAACATTTTGATTATGCGGAACGATACCGGGATTTAGGGTGTGCGATTTCGTATTATAGAAAACGGCAAGGTATGACACAGGAACAGTTGGCAGAGAAAATCGGTATCAGTAGACAGCATATTGGTGCGATTGAAGCACCGAATATGGTTCGTGCGATCTCTTTGGATGTACTGTTTAATATTGCTGCTGCGTTGGATATTGAACCCTATATTTTGCTTAAGTTTTCTCCGGAAAAATAATAAAAACCGCAAGTGCATTTTTGTTTTGCACTTGCGGTTTATTTGTATATCTTACTATTATAATAGTGTATCATGCCTCGTAGGGGAGGGTCATTGACCCTCCCTTACGATCGTAATAAGAGGCCTCGCCTATATTTACAGGCAAGACCTCGTATTTACTCCCCAATTGTTTTCAGCTCGTTCAGCAGATCGGGAATGTCGTTTCTAACAGTATCATATACCACGGCCAGATCCACATTGCCGTATTCGTGGACGATCCGGTTGCGCAGTCCCTTGATAGCTCGCCAGGGGATGCTGCTGTGGTGAGTTTTGAAATCCTCGGTGAGCCTATCGGAGTTCTCGGAAATTTGAATCAGCCGGAACATAACAGAGTCTAAAAGAATTTCATTTTTAGCCAGCTCAATCTGAGAAAGACCGGTGGTGTGCTTTACCACAAATACCAGATCCGTTACGATTTTGTTCACGAAGTATTTGTTATCCTTCTTATTATCCATAAATCTTGATACCGTCCTTCAGTATTTCGTTGATCAGTTTCGGATTGTTGTTTAGCTGTTCCCGGTTTAAGATATCTACCTTTTTATGCAGTGCCTCCCGGATGGCTTCTACCAGGTCGTAGAACTTCATACCGGAAATGGGCGTGGCAATCAAAAGATCCACATCACTATTTTCGGTAGCCTTGCCCTTTGCATAAGAGCCGAAGAGGTAGCAATATTCAATATCGTATTTCTGAAACACATCGACACAAGTATTTTGGATTTGTTCTAGGGTCAAAATTCCATGGGTTTCATCCACGAAGCCATAAAGCTGCAGCTTCTGCAGCATAAATGCATACTTGATGGAGTTTTGCTTCGACGGGTCTGTTTCGTAATTTTGATAGGTCCGAAGAGGAATCCCCAGATATTTAGCGCAGGCGGTCTGGGTCAGTTTCTTCTGTTTTCGGAGTTCCTTGAGCATCATTTCGCATCACCTCAATGCCTATTATAACCCAATAAAATAAAAATGCAATAAAAATACGCAAAAATTGCGTATTTTATAAAAAGTATTTACGCAATTATTGCGTGTTTTTTGTTATTGTAAAACGCAATACAAAATTGGCGTTGTTGCACCATGTTATTTCGTTACGCGTAGGGGCGGTTTAGCCCTCCCGTAAATATAATGAATAATGAATGATGAATAATGAATAATTGTAGTGTAGGGGAGGGTCATTGACCCTCCCTTGCACCTAACCATTGTACTAGAGCATGTCATCCTGAGCGAAGTCGAAGGATCTTCGCACTTAATCGAGTGAAGCAGTATACCAACTAAGTGGATTCTTCGACTCCCTCCAGTCGCTTAGAAGGACAGAGCGGTTATTTTTGACAAAATCACTGCTTGGGGAACTTAGGATCTTGCATATTCATCACCGAGGAAGCATTTCCGGTGATGAAATCTAAGAAAGTATCCAAGTCCGGCTCCTTGCTGTCGGGACAGATTTGTCTCCACATTGCCTGGGCTTGGGGATTGCTGGAAGCCATGGCATCTTTGATGGATTCTCTCATTTTCTTCTCTACCTCTTTTGGGGTAGTACCCTCCTTCGCGGCAATCATCTGTATAATTCGTCTGGTTTTTTCTGTCATATTCGTTCTCCTTAAAAACGGAATTACCGATTATAGTTTTTATCTTATTTTAATTATACCGATATTAGCGGTAATTATCAACTATAATCGGTAATTTAATCGTGAATATTACCGCTTAAATTATTATACAATAATAAAAAGCGAGGTGTTAACGATGGATTTGCAGTTTATTAGAGATCGCATTTCTCTTCTAAGAATAAAAAAGAATGTGTCTGAATATAGAATGAGTACGGACTTGGGACATAGTAAAAGTTATATGCAAAGTATTTCTTCTGGAAGAGCAGTTCCTTCTTTGGGTGAGTTCCTTTATATCTGCGAATATCTTGGTGTAACACCCCGGGAGTTTTTTGATGAAGAGATTGCTGAACCTCAGTTGGTTCAAAAATTATATACGCTGACACGGAATATGTCAGAAGCAGATTTGAACATTTTGATTAGTACAGCGGAGCGACTGAACGAGAAATAAACAGGGCAGATGCTGTTCAAAAGAAGATGATATGATGAAAACAGAGTTTCCGGAAAAATATGTTATGCTTGGCTTAAAAATTGCATATTACCGAAGAAAGGCCGGTTTTACACAAGAGTATTTTGCGGAATTGATTGGTAAGAGTGTTAGTTTTGTGGGACAGGTTGAAGGCACAGGTACTATTCGAGGTGTTTCTATGGAAACATTATTTAAAATGGCTCAGGTTTTGAAAGTACCACCTGCAAAGCTTTTGGAAGAAGATTAAAATATTTAAACCGCAAGTGCATTTTTGTTTTGCACTTGCGGTTTATTTGGATATCCTACTATCATAATAATGTATCGTGCCTCGTAGGGGAGGGGTTTACCCCTCCTGTAAATATAATGAATAATGAATGATGAATAATGAATAATTGTAGTGTAAGGGAGGGTCATTGACCCTCCCCTACCTAGAGGTTGTTGCTTTGGTGTTGCAGTATATGATATAATAACCCCAAAAAGACCTTGAGGTGCGCGTATGATAGAAACCGAAAGACTGATCCTGCGAACTTTCTGTGAAGAAGATGCGACAGATCTCTATGAATATCTGAAAGAACCTATGGTGCATTGCTTTGCCTGTATGCAGGTGAATTCTTTGGAAGAAGCCAAGGTTGCGGCATTGGATAGGGCGAAAAATACAGAGTATTATTTTGCCATTGTCCTCAAGGAAAACGGCAAGGTAATCGGCGAGATCGATGCCATGCCCGAAACAGCTGCACCGGACGAAAAGAATGCTGTTTTGGACACATTCAGCCCTTGCTGGATGCTGCATCCGGATTACCACGGTAAAGGCTATGCTCTTGAGGCCGCCAAGGCCTTCTTCGATTATCTTTTCTGTGAGAAGGGTGCTCGCCGAATCTATGCATACACCGAGGACTATAATCTTGCCAGCCAGAAGCTGTGCCAAAAGCTGGGGATGCGCCAGGAAGGTCTGTTCCGGGAGTTTGTAACATTTGTGAATGACGAAAATGGCGATCCCATCTATGAAAATACTATGCAGTGGGCTCTTCTGAAAAAAGAATGGGTTGCTGGGCGGAAAAGAGGGAAACGATGTTTCGATTGATCGACATAGAAAACTGGGAACGGAAGGAATTTTATGAACACTTTATCAAGGAAGTGGTTTGTACCTATTCCGCTGTGGTCAACATAGATATTACGAATCTAAAGGGACAGAAATTGTACCCGGCGATGATTTGGCTGCTGACGAAGACCGTTAATGATATGCCAGAATTTCGCACCAGCCTGACACCGGAGGGGCTGGGTATCTATGATGATATGCACCCGATGTACACGGTATTCAACGAAGAAAACAAGAATTTCTCCGGTATCTGGTCTTATTTTTTCGAGGACTATGCAGAATTCTTAAATAGCTATGAAGCGGATGCAGCGTTGTATTCCCAATCCACCCGTTATGCACCCAAGAATGGCACACCGGTCAATTCCTTCAACATTTCTATGGTGCCCTGGCTGGAGTTCACCGGCTTTAACATCAATGTATATGATGAGGGCAAGTTCCTGTTGCCAGTTTTCACCATGGGTAAATATTTCGAGCGGGACGGAAAACGGCTGCTCCCTCTTGCCATTCAAGTCCATCATGCAGTTTGCGACGGTTATCACATTGGCGTATTTGTGGAAAAACTGCAAACATATATTGACCGGTTTCCCTATTAAATATAGTGGTCTGAGATTGTGATACAATCTCAGCCTCAAACTGTCGAAAAACTCTTTTTGACAGCCTGAACGAAGCTATGATGCAATTCATAGCTTCGTTTTTTATGTATCTCCACGCACTAAGGTATACAAGGGTGCAAGGATAACAATTGTGAAGTATTGGCTATGCCAATGTGAAGTTATGCCTTCGACATAGTGAAGTTTTGTGCTATCGCACAAAGTGAAGTTAAGTGTGCCGAAAAACACTTGCGAAGCAAACTTCACTACGAAGTAACTTCACTGCCGCAGGCAACTTCACTTGCCTGCAAGGGCAAACTTAGTTCAATCCCCCGGTGAAATTGTATCAATTTCACCGGGGGATTGTGGTGCGGATGA
>JAFYLN010000193.1 GCA_017537045.1 Oscillospiraceae bacterium
CATATGAGAGAACTCTGGGCGGCAGAATGCGAGGCTGAATCGGGTACGTACAGAGAGGCTGCGTTTACTCAGGGTACTGAAGAATGTTAAATTATTTTTTAGTAATTTGTGCAACTATTCTTTTTTCACTTCAGTTTCTGTTTAACCAGCAGTTCCAGAAAGAAAACGGAGAAGATTTAAAAAGCACACTTGTATTTTCTTTGTATCAGAGCATAGTTGTTGCAATTATAATGCTATTTATAGGCAAGTTCCACGTTGAGTTTACTCTTTATAGCCTTGCTATGGCTGCGCTATATGCTGTTGTGTGTATATCAATGACGTACTTTAGTCTAAAGGCATTTGCGGTGACGAATTTATCTGTGTATTCGGTATTTTCAATGCTCGGCGGTATGCTTTTACCGTTTCTGCTGGGGGTAGCATTCTACGATGAAGGCTTATCGCCCTCAAAGGTTATTTGCTGCTTATTAATCATTCTTTCGGTAATGCTGAATATGAAAAAAGAAAAGGGTAGTATGGTAGCGTTTTTCTACTATATGGCGGTATTCGTTCTTAACGGTATGGCAGGCGTACTTTCCAAAATTCATCAGTCATCAACCTTGCCCCACGTGGACAGCACGAGTTATATGATACTAATGAGCACTGTATCTGTTGTTATATGTCTTGTGTGGCTTATTTTGAAATACAGGTGTGTTCCTCTTATAAAAGGGAAGAGCCTTGTATACGTTTCGGGGTACGGAATTTTCAACGGAGTCGGCAATCTTTTCTTGCTTATAGCACTGTCAACGCTTCCCGCTTCCGTTCAGTATCCCCTTGTAACAGGCGGTGTAATGGTATTCTCGACTCTTATCAGTATGATAAGAAAAGAAGACCTTACACTTAAAGATTATATATCCACGTTAGTTGCATTTGCAGCATCGGTTCTTATTGTATTTTAAAAACATAAAAAATATAACCGCAAACTCTTAAATTTAGAAGAGTTGCGGTTATATTTTTATGTTGTTGGAGGGTAATATGTTTTATAAAATCAGCCGAATAATACTGAATTCACAATGCTATTCAGATATTCCTGTCTTCCGCTCGCAGGCTCGTTTGTTGAACCGAGTTTTTCTGCATAGTCTGCAAGTTCTGCAAGAGTTGCGCTTCCAGAAAGTATTTTCTTTCCGATTTGCGTGTTTCTGAAACTTGCATACTTGTCGGCAACAAATGCGTCTATTCTTCCGTCTTCGATAATTTTTGCGGCATTGATAAGACCGAGTGCAAAGGTATCCATACCGAGGATAAATGCGTGGAACATATCTTCGGGAGTATTGCTGGGACGGCGGTTTTTAGCGTCAAAGTTAAATCCTCCCGTAAGTCCGCCTGCCTTTATAACTTCATACATACACATTGTTGCGCTGTATACGTCGCAGGGAAATTCGTCTGTATCCCAACCGAGGAGATAGTCTCCCTGGTTAGCGTCAATAGAACCGAGCATTCCGTTTATTGCGGAAATTCTGAGTTCGTGCTCGAATGTGTGACCCGCAAGTGTTGCGTGGTTTGCTTCGATATTCATCTTGAAGTCTTTGTCAAGTCCGTACTGTCTTAAAAATCCGATAGCAGTAGCGGCATCGAAATCGTACTGATGCTTCATGGGTTCCTTGGGCTTGGGTTCGATGTAGAAATCACCCTTGAAGCCGATGGAGCGGCCATACTTCACAGCCATCTTCATCAGGGCCGCAATGTTTTCCTGCTCGAACTTCACGTCGGTGTTCAGCAGGGTCTCGTAGCCTTCACGGCCGCCCCAGAACACGTAACCCTTACCGCCCAGTTTCACGGTAATATCCAGCGCCTTCTTGACCTGAGCGGCTGCGAAGCAGAAAACATCGGCAGAGTTTGAAGAACCTGCGCCGTTCATGAAGCGGGGATTGCCGAACATATTGGCAGTACCCCACAGGCACTTGATGCCGGTTTCCTTCATCTTCTCCAGGATGTAGTCGGAGATCTCGTCCAGACGGCGGTTGGTTTCCTTGATGTCATCGGCCTCCGGAACGATATCCACATCGTGGAAGCAGAAATACTCGATGCCCAGCTTCTGCATGAACTCGAAGCCTGCGTCCACCTTGGCCTTGGCGTGCTCCATGGTACCGGGGACAGCACCGAAGGACTTATCGGCAGTCTCGCGGCCGAACATATCAGTACCGCCGGCGCAGAGGTTGTGCCACCAGGCCATAGCGAAGGGCAAATGTTCCTTCATGGGCTTGCCCATCACGGTCTTATCTGCGTCATAGAACTTAAATGCCAGAGGATTGGTAGACTGGGGGCCTTCATAAGGAATCACAGGAATGTTGGGAAAATACATAATCATTACCTCCAATTATTGAATTTCGGGGAACAATGCCTTGATGGCAGGATAGATTTTTTTAAACTGCTGGTATCTTGCTTCATATTTGGCTACCAGTTCCGGTTCGGGCTTTACAGTGGATGCAGTCGCACACAGCTTGCCGCAGCAGTCCTTGACGGTTTCATATTCACCGCAGGCTACCATGGCCAACATGGCACCGCCCATACCGGGTCCCTGCTCAGAAACAGGAATTTCCAGCTCGCAATTCAGGACATTGGCAAAAATCCGCTTCCACAAAGGCGATTTTGCGCCGCCGCCGCAGATTTTGGAGCTATTGATGGTGATACCAAGGCTCCTCGCAACCTCCACGCTGTCGCGGATGGCGAAGGCCACACCTTCCAGAACTGCCTGCACCATGTCGGCGCGGGTAGTATCCATCGTCATGCCGATGAAGGCACCACGGGCATTGGTGTCGTTGATGGGGCTGCGCTCGCCCATGAGATAGGGCAGGAAGAACACATGGTTTTCACCCAGTTTTTCGTCAGTAATAGGTGCTTGCTCTACAGCATGGTCGCTTGTTCCCAAGATATCTTCCAGCAGCCACTTGTTGCAGCTTGCTGCTGAGAGCATGCAACCCATCAGATGCCAGCCGCCATCGGCATGGGCGAAGGCATGGAGCGCATTGTTGGGATCCACGCCAAACTGCTCGGAAGAGATGAACACCGTGCCGGAGGTTCCCAAACTGATATTGCAGCCGCCCTCGCCGACCACGCCGGTACCCACCGCAGCAGCCGCATTGTCACCTGCACCGGCGCAGACCTTAACGCTTTCCGGCAGTCCCAGCGCAGCCGCCACATCGGGTTTGACCATGCCGATGGGTGCAAAGCTTTCAAACAGCTCCGGCATCTGGGTTTCGGAAATACCGCAGATTTCCAGCATCTCTTTCGACCAGCACTTGTGCGCTACATCCAGCAGCAGCATTCCGGAGGCATCGGAATAATCGCAGGCATGAACACCAGTCAGAACATAATTGATATAGTCCTTGGGGAGCATAATCTTGGCAATCTTGTCAAAATTCTCCGGTTCATTCTCTTTCATCCAGAGGATCTTGGGGGCTGTGAAGCCTGCAAAGGCGATGTTTGCGGTCAGCTCGGAGAGTTTCTCCTTACCGATGACACCATTGAGGTAATCCACCTGTTTCGCGGTTCTGCCGTCGTTCCAAAGGATGGCCGGGCGGATCACATTGTCGTCCTTGTCCAGCACCACCAGACCGTGCATCTGGCCGCCGGTGCCGATACCCGCCACTTTGTCTGCATCAAACCCTCTCAGCAGCGCGGGTACACCCTCATAGAGTGCCTTGCGCCAATCCTCCGGTTTTTGCTGGCTCCAGCCTGCCCGGGGGAATTCCAGAGGGTACTCCTTTGATACCACATTTTTGATTTGACCCTGTCCGTCCATCAGCAGCAGCTTCATGGCAGAAGTACCAAGGTCAATGCCGATATACAGCTTCATGATAATCACTCCCTTTAACCACGGTTTGACCTTTCACAGGTTTATTCTTGCGGGAAAGCGACCTCTCCCGTGCGTATGACTTCTTTGTACCACCGGAAGGAATCCTTGGGGATCCGCCGGAGGTTGGGATAATCCATGTAAACAAGGCCGAACCGGTCACCGTAACCGCTGTGCCACTCGAAATTATCTGTCAGCGACCAGTGGAAGTAGCCCTGAATGTCTGCTCCCAGTTCAATTGCGTGGTGCAGACAGTTTAAATAGCGGGTCAGAAAATCGATCCTGTCCGGATCGTGGACTTTACCGTCCAGATAGATCCGGTCGTTGCAGCTAAGGCCGTTTTCGGTAATGTACATGGGCAGGCTGTAGCGTTCATGGAGGAATTTCATGCCCCAGCCCAAAACTTCCGGCGTAACAGGCCATTTCAGCGCTGTGCGGGGGAAGCCCGCATATTTGGGGACATATTCAAAGCCGGCATCTGCAGTCCGCACCTCATGGCCGTTGTAGACATTGAAGCCCAGCATGTCGGGCACCGTGTGAATGAGCTCCAACTGCTGCGGTGTCACCGCCTGCACCAGCGGCTCCAGTGCAGTCCCTGCACAATCGGGGAATCTGCCCAGACAGATGGGATCCAGCAGCCAGTGGTGGGTGAATACCCAAAACGCTTCCGCCGTGGCAAAGGTGGCTGCCCGGGCAGCTGCAATATCCGCTTCCGTTTCAGGGTAGCACAGATTACCGGTGGAGGCAATCCCCACCATGGCAGCGGGGTTCGTTTCCTTGATAGCACGCTGGGCAAGGCCGTGGGCAATCATCTGATTGACATGGACATGGAACTGTCCTTTCAGGCTTAGCTTCAATCCCGGTGCATGGAGTCCCTGTGCATAACCCAGAGATGTGGTGCACTGGGGTTCATTGAGTGTAAAATAGTTTTTGACACGGCCTTTAAAATGCTTTGCCATCATACCGGCGAACCGTGCAAAGGCATGGGCTGTTTCTTCGACCCGCCAGCCGCCCCGGTCTTCCGCTGCCTGGGGCAGTTCCCAGTGATAGAGGGTCATATAAGGCTCGATCCCCGCTGCAAGGCAGCCGTCCACGATTCTTTCGTAATAGGCAAGTCCTGCTGCATTCCAGTTTCCGTCGGCATTGGGATCAATTCGCGCCCAGCTGGTAGAAAAACGGTAGGCTTTGATGCCCAGTTCCTTCATCAGCGCAATGTCTTCTTCATAGCGGTGGTAGGCATCACAGGCCACATCGCCATGATCGTCATAGGCAATTTTTCCCGGTGTGTGGCTGAATGTATCCCAGATCGATGCTCCACCGCCGTCTGCGGTGGAAAAGCCCTCGATCTGATAGGCGCTGGATGCCGCACCCCAGAGGAAGCCCTTGGGAAATTTGCTCATAGTGTCACCTCCACCGTAACAGTGCTCCGCTCAGACAGGGGAACCACGTTACCATGAATGACAGCACCATCCATGCACATGCTCTTTTCGCCGGTGCGCTTGACATGAACGGTATATTCCGTGCCGCGGAAACGGCGGATCACCGTAAATTCATTCCAGTCATCCGGTACGCAGGGTGCAATACGCAGGCCGTCATATTCAGGATAGATACCCAGAATCGCCTGCGAAATACTCAGGAACGTCCAGCTTGCGGTTCCGGTGAGCCAGCTGTTTTTTGCATGACCCGGATTGCCGGAGGCCCGACCCGTAACCATCTGGGAATAGCAGTAGGGTTCTGTTTCGTGGATTTCGCTCTTGTCCTCCAGATAGGCAGGGCAGATGCGGCGGTAAATATCAAAGGCTTCGTTGCCCCGGCCCAGCGCGGCTTCCGCGCAGACGATCCAGGGATTATTATGGCAGAAAACAGAGCCGTTCTCCTTAAATCCGGGCGGATAGGAAGAAATCTCGCCCAGTTCCAGATGGTATTTCGTATAGCAGGGGTGCAGCAGCTCCACACCGTATTCCCCAAGCAGGTATTTCCGGGTGGAATCCATGGCCTTCAGGCCGTACTCCTTGCCGCCGACACCTGCCAAAGTGCAGAAGCCCTGCGGTTCAATAAAAATCTGCCCCTCTTCGCATTCGGAAGCGCCGACCTTATTGCCATAGGCATCATAGGCGCGGAGGAACCATTGGCCGTCCCAGCCATGTTTCAGAATGGCTTTCTCCATTTCTGCCACTGCCGCAAGGATGGCCTGCGCCTCTTCTTTCAGGCCGATACGCTGGCACAGCGCCGCATATTCCCTGCCATAATTGACGAACATGCCGCCGATGAATACAGATTCTGCCACAGGGCCTTCACTGGGGCCAAAGGTCTGGAAGGATTCGCCCGGTTCTTCCGAGAAACAGTTCAGGTTCAGGCAGTCATTCCAGTCGGCACGGCCGATGAGTGGCAGACCGTGGGGGCCACGGTTGTTAATGGTAAAATTCACACTGCGGCGCACATGCTCCAGAAGCGGAACTTCGGAGCCGGGCACATTGTCAAAGGGGGTCGGATGATCCAGAATGGTGAAATCGCCTGTCTCCTTGATATAGGCGCAGACTGCACCCACCAGCCACAGGGGATCATCGTTAAAGCCGCCGCCAATGTCGTTGTTGCCCCGCTTGGTCAGGGGCTGGTACTGGTGATAGGTAGAGCCATCGGCAAACTGGATGGAAGCAATGTCGATGATACGCTCCCTCGCCCGATCCGGCACAATATGCATGAAGCCATAAAGATCCTGACAGGAATCCCGGAAACCCATACCACGGCCGGTACCGGTTTCATAATAGGAAGCGGAACGGCTCAGATTAAAGGTGACCATGCACTGGTACTGGTGCCAGATGTTGACCATACGGCTGAGTTTTTCATCCTGAATACGCAGCTGATAGTTGCCCAGCAGCTTATCCCAGTAGGCAGCCAGCTCTGCCAGCGCCGCATCCACGGCAGCGGGCTCGGCAAATTTGCCGCAGACTGCCTTGGCCGTATCCTTACGAATAATGCCGGGCGCAAGGAATTTCTGATCACGCGGATTTTTTCCGTAGCCCAGCGTAAAGATCACGCGGCGGCTTTCGCCGGGCGCAAGCTCCAGTTCCAGATGGTGGCAGCCAATGGGATACCAGCCGGTGATTCTGGAAAAAGCGCTGCGTTCTTCCCGCACCAGCTGCGCATCGCGCCAGTCACCCATATGGCCGAGGAAGGTGTTACGATCCGTGTCCCAGCCGGCTGCAGGGACATTGACACCATAAAATGCATAGTGATCCCTGCGCTCCCGGTACTCGGTTTTATGGTAAATAATGCCGTCTTCCACTTCGGATTCGGCAATATTGAGATTTCTCTGATAATTATTGGCATCATCCACGGCGTTCCACAGGCACCACTCCATAACGCCCCAGATGTGAACTGGTTTTGCTTCGGTACTTTCGTTGGTCAGCACCAGATCGTGAACTTCACAGTTTTCGCCTACGGGGACAAAGAATGTCATCTTCGCCCGTAAACCATCTCTGGCACTGTCAAAGGTGGTATATCCCATACCATGACGGCACTCATAATGATCCAGCTTCGTTCTGGTAGGCAAAAAGCCGGGATTCCATGGTTCCTTGCCGGATTCTTTGATATAGTAGAACCGGCCGCCGTTATCGCCGGGGACAGAATTATAGCGGTAGCGCAGCAGGCGCTGGAGCTTTGCATCCCGATAGAAGCAGTAGCCGCCACCGGTATTGGAGATCATGCCGAGAAAATCCTCACTGCCCAAATAGTTGATCCAAGGCAGGGGCGTTGCGGGTGTTGTGATCACATATTCCCGCCGGGCATCATCAAAATATCCGTATTGCATTACTTACACCTCTTGAAATCAGGTTTGTGAACGTGCTATACTTGTGTCAATTCATTGACGGGAGCAAACTATGGATAAGAGAAAAAAGCTGCAAAATTTCTGGTTTTACTCTAAGAAGCATCTTCTGACCGGTCTTGCCGTAGTGATGGTGCTTGCATATCTTGGGATTCAGAAAATCACCACAGTAAAGCCGGATTACCACATCGGTCTGGTTCGTGCCAATGCCTGCACAGACGGGATGCTTCAGGAACTGGAAGATCTATTCACTTCCGCAGGCACCGATGTAAATGGTGACGGGCAGGTACTGGTTCAGATCCACACCTACTACGTTGATCTTGCAGATCAGGATGAAAACGCGGGTGTCAGCAATGCAGAGGTGGTTCAGGCTCTGGATGCCGACCTGATCGGCGGCATGAGCGGCATCTTCCTGCTGGAGGATGTGGAAACCTTCCGCCGTGTTACCGGTGATATTCTTTCCGGCTCCGTCATAGCGGTGGATAACGGCCTGTATCTGACGATCCGCAGGGATGCCGCAGCTGCATACACCACACTGGCTGAAAAGATACCGTAATTCTCCCTCCGCCCCATAACGGGGCGGATTTTTTATGTCAGGCTGATGTGAACGGCTTTCTTGCCCGTCAGCGCTTCCGTGCGTGCATCCGGCTGGCCGAGACCTGCGTACAGCGTCCATTTTCCACTGCCGGGAATACGCTCACCTGCTTCATTGACAACGGTCAATGCGTCTGCATCAATGGGAATCATAAGCTGTCTGGTTTCCCCTGCTTCCAAGCTCACCCGCAGGAAGCCGCAGAGGATGGGATTTTCCGGTGCATCAGCAGATTCTTCATCCCGAATATAAAGCTGAACCACTTCCTCCGTGGCACGGCTACGATTCTCAACCGTCACATAGGCACATTCCCGGTCGGCTGAGAGGCTGGTAACCTCCACGTCACCGTAAGTCAGTCCGTAACCAAAGGGATAAAGCGGCTCTCCTGTGTAATACCGGTATGTGCGGTTTTTCATGGAATAGTCGGTAAAACCGGGCATTTCAGACAGCGCTTCATTATGATAGAAGGTTACCGGCAGTTTACCGGAGGGGGATACCTTGCCGAAGAGCAGGTCTGCCACGGCTTTACCGCCGCCGGCACCGGGGTACCAGGTCAAGAGTATGGCATTGGCCTTTTCCTGCGCCTGCGTGATATCGATGGCGCTGCCTGCCATTAAAAGCACCACGGTGGGCTTGCCCACTTCCATCACGTTATGCAGAAGCTTACGCTGAGGCGCAGGCAGCAGCAGATCCAGCTTGTCGCCGGATGCAGCAGCATTGCCGGTGTCACCCTCTTCGCCTTCCAGCGTTTCATCCAGACCCAGTGCCAGAATTACCACATTGCTCCGTTTTGCAACGGTCAAGGCTTCTGCCAGGCGGTCGCCGTCCCATGCAAGGGGTTCTGTTTTCTCCTTAAAGAGGTGGCAGCCTTCACTGTAGAGTACCCTTCCCCTGCCTTCCATGGCATCCTGGATGCCCTCCAGAACGGTAGTATAGCGGGAGGCGGTGCCGTGGTAATTACCGGTCAGGGCAATGCGGCTGTTTGTATTGGGGCCGATAACACCGATGGTACCAACGGTATCAGGATCAAGGGGCAATAGGCCGTCATTTTTCAGCAGCACGCAGCTTTTCCGCGCAGCCTCCTGTGCCAGCGCCAGATGGGCAGGACATTCTACTGCTTCATATGGAATGTTATCAAATTCACTGCCCCCGCCCATGATGCCCAGCAGGAATCTTGTGGTAAAGAGCCGCTCTGCCGCGCGGGTGATCTGCTCTTCCGTCACCAATCCCTGCTCGTAAGCGCTCATGAGATGGATATAGGTATTGCCGCAGTTCAGGTCGCAGCCCATTTCCATAGCCAACGCCGCAGACTGGGCAGGTGTCTGGGTGACCATATGACCCTCATGGAAATCGCGGATCGCCCAGCAGTCGGAAACGATATGCCCCTCAAAGCCCCACTTACCGCGGACTGTATCGACCAGAAGCGTTTTGCTGCCGCAGCAGGGCTCGCCGTTGGTGCGGTTGTAGGCACCCATGACTGCTTCGACACCGGCATCCCGGATGCAGGCTTCAAAGGCATGGAGATAGGTTTCCTCCATATCCTTGGGCGTTGCCTCCGCATTGAACCGGTGGCGCAAAGCCTCAGGACCACTATGCACTGCCAGATGCTTGGCGCAGGCGGCCGCTTTCAGGGTTTCTCCGCAGCCTTGCAAGCCGCGGACATAAGCCTTACCCAGACGGGCTGTCAGATAGGGGTCCTCGCCGTAGGTTTCGTGGCCGCGACCCCAACGGGGATCCCGGAAAATATTGATATTGGGTGACCAGAAGGTCAGACCCTTGTAAATGTCCCGGTCATTTTCAGCGGACTGGGCATTGAATTTGGCGCGGCCTTCCGTCGCCGCCACATCGCCCAGTCGCTCCAGAAGCGCATCATCGAACATGGCAGCCATGCCAATGGCCTGCGGAAAGCTGGTGGCTGTACCGGCACGCGCCACGCCGTGGAGTGCCTCATTCCACCAGTTGTAGGCAGGAATTCCCAAACGCGGGATTGCAGGCGCATCATAACGCAGCTGGCTGGCTTTTTCTGTAACACTCATTTGTGCAACCAGCGCCTGTGCCTTCTGGCGAGCCGTTGTACGATCCATAAAAACACTCCTTTGATTTCAAAATGAGGGAACCTCGCCCTTTTCTCTGACGTGATTCCCCCACTGATAACAAATGTTGTATTTTACTTTTCTGTGGTGGGCGACGCATCTGCAACGGGTGCGCCGTTGACACGGTCGAAAATATTGCGAAGAATGCGGCTTGCGCCGTAGGCTGGGCCGGAAAAGCCCACGACCAGATACAGAAACCCCAGCATTTCAATAGCCACCGGCGGCAACACCAGTGCTGCGATCACCGGGATCAGCAGGATCAGCCAGAGGATAACCGTCTTTCCCGGGGCAACCGCCGCCAGCTTGAAAGCATTGAGTATCTGAATTTTCAAAGGATTCTCGAACATGGCCTGCAATGCAAAGGTGAAGCTGATAAAGATCAGCCAGATCACACCGGTCATCACAGCGACCACAAGATAGACATTGCGCAAAGCGCCTGTCCGCTGCAGAGCGAAGAAAGCATCGCCTGCCACGATCACCGGCAGGAGCAGGGCGATTAGCCCCAGCAGCAGGCCGGATTTAAAATTGCGTTTGAAGCCAAGGAAAAAATCCTTTACTGGATTAACCGCTTCCTCCCGTGCCAGCTTCAACGTCACCGTATACATGCCGCAAACTGCAGGACCTATGGTAATAACGGGCAGGCAGCACAGCAGCCACAGCATGTTCACCACCATCAGATCAAACAGATTGTGGAAAAAGGTTAGCAGTGAATCCTTCAGATTATTCTGCCGCTCCATACATTATCCCTTCACGCCGCCCAGAGCCACACCGGCGATGATGTACTTGCTCAGGCAGAAATAGACGATGAACAGGGGCAGCACGGACAGGGTCAGACCTAAATAAATTGCACCGTGCTCGACCTTGTAAATATCGCCGCGCAGCAGGGAAACCATGATGGGCATGGTGTACTTATCATTATCGGTCAGCAGGATTGCAGGCATAAACAGCTCATTCCACTTGTTTACGAAGGTGAAGATCGCCTGGGTCGCCATGGCGGGCTTCATGATGGGCAGGGCAATGGTATTGAAGGTATGGAACTCACCGGAGCCATCGATACGGGCAGAGTCCAGCAGTTCCAGCGGCAGGGAGGCCAGCATGAACTGGCGCATGAAGAACACCGTTGCAGGCGCCGCAATGCCCGGGACGATCAGGGGCAGGAAGTTGTTTGTCCAGCCGACCTTGTACATGAACTGGTAGAAACCGATGCTGGTGACCTGGGAGGGGATCATCATGACGCACAGGATCATGGTAAAGAACGCGCCGCGGAGCTTCCAGCGGTAGGCAACCAGTGCATAGGCGGTCAGCGAGGAGAAATAAACCACAAGCGCGGTGGTGGAGGAAGCAATGATGAGGGAGTTGACGAAGCCCTTCCATGCATCAAAGGTCTTACCGTCGTAGACCTTAAAGTTACTCATCAGATATTTGGAAGGGATCAGGGAAATTGCATGCTGCTGGATCTCGTAGGTGCTGCGGGTGGAGTTGATGACCATGATAACAAAGGGCATCAGGCTGAGAATGGATAGAATGATGCAGACGGTATAAGCAATAACCTTAAATGGGCGGTTGCCGGAACGCAGTGTCTTTTTCATATCCGCTTACCTCCTGTCACCTTTCTTGTCCCGCATAAGGAAGAATACCACTGCGGAGCAGGCTGCAACGACGATAAAGATCAGCAGGCTGGCGGCTGCCGCACGGTTGTACATGTAGCTGCCCTTGAACGCCTGATTGTGGATGAACATGGTGGCGGTCAGGGTTGCATTGGCTGGCTTGCCATCGTTGAACAGTCTGGGAATATCGTACATGGTCAGGCCGCCGATCAGGCTGGTGATCAGGGTATAGAGCAGAATGGTTTTCAGGTTGGGGATGGTCACCTGGAAGAACATCTGTATATCGTTGGCACCGTCGATCTCGGCGGCTTCGTAAATTTCGGGATTGATGCCCAGAACACCGGAAATCAGAATGATCATGGTATAGCCGTACCATTGCCAGAACTGAATGAAGGCAACGATGCACTGGGTCGTAAACTTGTCGACCATAAAATCAACAGGTCCGTCTTTGATGCCGGTAGCAACCAGAAAATCATTCATAGGACCCATGGGATAGCCGAACAAAGCGTTGAACAGGATTGCGACGGAGGCGGCCGTGATGATGTTCGGCATGTAGAACACGACCTTGAAGAAGCCCTGACCCTTCAGGACGTTACGGCGGCTGGTGAACCATGCGGTCAGCAGCAGCGCCAGCGTAATCTGGGGAATGAAGTTCATAATCCAGATCTTGAAGGTGTTCTTGACAGAAGTGATAAATGAAGGATTCTTGAGAATCTGCTCAAAATTTTTGAAGGGTTCCTCGGTCAGGAAGTTCCAGTCGGTGTTACCGAGACCTTTGCAGTCCGTAAAACCCAGAACGGCGGTATAAACGGTAGGATACAGGTTGAAGATACAGAATACGACAATAAACGGGATGCTGAACAGGTAACCGTACTTGGCATAGCTGAAGGTACGCTGCTGCTTCATCTCGATTCACTCCTTACCTATGGATTTTCGCGGGAAACTGAAACAAAGGGGAGGGATAGCGGATGCTACCCCTCCCCCGCCGTTAAGCTATATCGGGAATACCAAGTATGCCAAATGTTTAGAACTCAACTTCAACGTCCAGATTGTCGGCAACCTGCTGCTTGAAGAAGGAGATTGCCTCGTCGCGGGACAGCTCGCCAGCGGTGTACTGACGGACAGCATCACGCCAGTAGGAGTTGATGGTCTCGTCGTACTGGGTCAGGCACTTGCCGTTTGCGTACTCGTTAGCGGGAACGAATGCGTCGAACATGTTCTGGCCGGCCAGGATCTCCAGATCGCCGGTGGAGATTTCCATAACGGTGCCGGAAGCGACGGAGTCCTTAGCAGTGGGAGTGGAAGGATCGTTGTCCCAGTCAACAGTGCCGTTTGCCCATGCGTACTGCAGGCCGTCTTCGGTGCAGTTCAGAGTGATCCAGTGGATGATCTCGCCGATTGCTTCCTTGTTAGCGGAATCCTTGTTGGCCAGCAGCCAGGTGCCGCCCCAGAAGAAGCCAACGGGAGGTGCACAGACTGCCCAGTCACCGTAGGTGCCTTCAGCGCCGCCGCAGTTGGGGTTGATGGTGTAGTTGATCAGCCATGCGGGGCCGAAGAAGCCAAGGATGCCCTTTTCGCCGGTGCCCTTCATGTCAGCATACCATGCGTCGGTCCAGTCCTGCGTATCGTTGTGATAGCCGTTGTCCTTCAGCTGCTTGGACAGATCCAGGAATGCTTCACGCTTGGGATCGATGGTCAGCTTGCCGTCCACGATCCAGCCGGCATCAGAGGAGTTCTCAACAGCGTGCCACAGGTCGCCGTCACCGGAGATGATGCCGTAGCCCTTGCCCTTCAGCTCTTCGGCTGCTGCATAGAACTGATCCCAGCCGCCGGAGCCTGCGCCGATCTTTTCAGCGACAACTGCGGGATCATCGGTGCCCCAGACATCCTTGGCAATGGAGCGGCGGTAAATGAATGCACCGCCGGTTGCCTGATAGCCCAGAGCAACGACCTTGCCGTCAGCAGGACGGGTGCCGATATCAACGGAGTACTGGGCGATGGCAGCCTTCTCAATGTCGGCGGCTACATCGATGCCCAGTTCTTCATAAGTAGCTGCATACTTTGCTGCGTCACCCTGTGCGTACTTCAGGATGAATGCAGCTTCTGCGGTGTACAGGTCGGGAGCGTCAGCGCCGCCTGCCGCCAGAGCCTGGTCCAGAGCGGGCTGGTACAGGCCGTCAGTGGTAGCAATGATGGTGGTCTTGACTTCATACTTTGCAGCGAAGTCGGGATTCAGTTCCAGATACTTGTCGATCATCTTGGGAACTTCATCGGTGAAGGACCAGATATTCAGAACAGTCTTTCCGGGGTCAGCGGGAGCGGGGTCAGGGTTTGCAGGAGCGGGATCTGGGGTGTCAACCTTGACCGGATCAGTGGGGTCAGGTGCGGTGGCACCTCCACATGCTGCCAGGCCGAGAACCATAACCAGAGCCATTAACAATGCGATCAGTTTCTTCATGTTTTTTCCTCCTTATCAAAATTTCCTGGTTGAGTAACGTTGTTATCAAATCCGAATTGATTTATAATCACGTCCTCTTGTTAATATAATACCCCCCCATTGGGCAGATTGTCAATGTTAACTTTGGTGTTTCTTGTAATTTTATGCAACATGCATATTATCAGCACCCCCACTTGTAGGATTTCACAATTCCTTAATATTTTTAACAATTGAGTTAAGAAACTTCTTAATCTATCTTCTTGATTTTTCAGGGATGCTATATTATAATATTATCAAACTCCCCTTTTTATGGAGGTTTTATATGATCTACCTTGACTATGCTGCCTCTTCTCCGCCTTTTCCGCAAGTAGTCGAAGAATGTAAAAATATAGCCGGACTTCACTTTGGCAACCCCGGTGCCCTGCATGCGGCAGGTGCATCCGCGCGGCAGATTCTGCAAAAAAGCCGTTCCATCCTCGCTCAATCGACAAATGTTCGCCCTGAAGAGATTTTTTTCACCTCCGGCGGAACAGAATCCAACAACTGGGCTGTGGCCTGCGGCTGCGCCATCCATCCGGAAAAACGGCACATCGTCTGCGGTGCTGCGGAACACAGTTCTGTGCTCTCAGCCGCCCGCCGGATGGCGCGGATAGGCTATGAGGTTACCTATCTGAACCCTTCCCCGGACGGCCGCATCCTGCCGGAGACGGTTGCAGCTGCCCTGCGGCCGGATACCGCGCTGCTGTGCGTGCAGGCCGTCAACAACGAAACCGGCGTTATACAGGATGTGGATGCCCTTTCCGGCATCGCCCGCCGCTGCGGTGTGCGCTATTTCTGCGATGGTGTGCAAAGCTTTGGGCATATTTCCCAGAATCTGTATAAGGCTGACCTGATCTCCCTTTCCGCCCACAAGCTGGGCGGTCCCCGGGGCGTTGGCTGCCTGATCATTCGCCAGCCCCATGTGATCGATCCGCTGATCCTCGGCGGCGGGCAGGAATTTGGCTGCCGCTCCGGGACGGAGAATCTGCCCGGTATCGCAGGCTTCGCCCTTGCCGCTGCTTTGAGTGCGCAGCAGCTTCCGCAGGAGCAGTCCCGTCTTGCTGCACTGACGGAGTTTTTTGAATCGCAGCTTCGCTGTGCTGTGCCGCAGATGGTAATTGCCGGAGCCGGCGCGCCGCGCAGCAACATCCTCTGCTGCGCCTTCCCCGGAATTTCCGGCGAGGAGCTGGTCATGCGGCTGGATTTAAAGGGCATCTGCACCTCCCCAGGTGCGGCCTGCGCAGCCAGAAGCAGCCACCCCTCCCACGTCTTGCTTTCCATGGGCTATTCCCCCGAGGAAGCCGCCCGATTTGTCCGTCTCTCCCCCGGACGATATACTTCCCGTGATGAGATCGTCCAGACCGTTGCTGCCATTGCAGACATTATGAAGAAAAGGAACTGAGTATTATGCCGAATAACGAAGCCATTCTGCCTGCCGTTCCATCGGTACTGAAATACCGCAACCGTGAGTTGGTTCTCAATTGCTTCCGCGACCATCAGGAGCACAGTGTTGCCGATATCGTTGCCCGCACCGGCATCAGCAAGCTGACCGTCATGCGCGCCATCCAGTTTTTCTGCTCAAAAAATATTCTCGCCAGCTCCGGCAAGGGCGAATCCACCGAGCTGGGCGGCAAGCGGCCAGAATATTTCCGTTTTGCATGTAAAAAGTACCTGCTGACCATTATGCTCTGGCCGGAAACACTTGGTCTGACCCTGTTCGACATGAATCTGCATGAGATCCGCCGCAGCTCTTTCGCATGGATCATTCCCGCAACACCGGAGCTGGCCTTTGCCTTTGTGCGGGAGCAGGCCATGGCGCTTCTGAACCAGGCGGGCATCCGCTGTGATGACCTGTATGGTGTCAGTCTTTCCACCTCCGGCATCGTGGACTACGATGCACTGGTTCTCAAGTACAGCGTCCATTCTCCCGAGTGGGGCAGCGACATTCCTGTTGGCCACTACCTCAAGAATATATTCGGCGATGCACCCTATTATTTCGTCGAAAACGCAGGTAAGTGCATCAGCCGCGCCATTTTAAACGAGCAGGAGGATCCGGCCAAGCGTATTCTGGTTCTGTTCACTGCGTGGGGTCTTTCCGGCGCACTGATCCAGGATGGAAAAATCCTGAGCGGACGGGATTCTCTGATCGGCGAAGTCGGACACATGATCCTTGATCCAGCGGACACGGAACGTTGCTCCTGCGGAAGCTGCGGCTGCCTGGAGCGGCTGGTTTCCATCGCGCGGCTGCGCAAGCGCATTGCCATGGATCCTCCGCCTGCCACCTCTCCCCTGTCCAAGGTTGCACCGGAGGCTGTGGGACTGAATCATCTGTTCTTTGCCTCCCGGCAGGAGGACGCCTACGCCAGAACCTATGTAACCTATCTGGCTGACTGCTTTTCTGCGCTGCTGCGCAATGTTTCACTGGTATTCAATCCGGAAACAGTTGTTTTTGTCGGTGATTTTTCTATCGCAGACGACTACTTTGACCACCGTATGCGGCAGCAGTTTCATCAGTTCCATTATCTGGCTTCCAGCAGTCCCATTGATGTACGCTATGATACCCGCCTGCTGCCGGAGCTGGATGCAAGAGGCGGTGCCGTAGCACTGCTTGATCACTTCTTCTCCGATCAGAAGTTGTATGAGGACATTGAATAGGAGGCACCATGTTCATGAAAACCGGAAAAGGAAGGCAGATCCTGCAGCTTGCGCTGCCTCTGATTCTTCAGCAGCTCAGCCTGCAGCTGCAAATCTGGATCGACCGCGCCATGTTGGGACATATCAACGCAGAATTTTTCTCCGCCATCGGCAATACCACCGTTCCCTACTACATGGTCACCTCCATCATTACTGCCATTTGCGGCGGCACTGCCATTCTGACAGCGCAGGGTGTGGGCGCAGGTGATCACCGGCAAGTCCGGAAGATGGCCGAGTCCTCTTTTCTCGGCAGTTCCATTCTTTCCACCGTTGCCTTTTTGTTCTTTTTCTTCTGTTCCGGCAGCCTGTTCCGGCTGATGGGCATTCAGCCACCCATTCTGGAATACTGCATCAGCTATATCCGTGTTCTGTCTCTTTCCCTGCTCTTCCTAGGGTCTGCCTCCTCTGCCACTGCTATTTTACAGGGCTTCGGCCTGACAAAGATCATTATGGCTGCAGGCATTACCGGAAATCTGCTGAACATTCTGCTGGACTGGGTTTTGATCTTCGGTCATCTGGGATTCCCCGCGCTGGAGATCGAGGGCGCGGCATGGGCAACCGTCATTGCCAATCTGGTCAGCGCGATACTTTCCATTCTGTTCGTCTTTTTCAGTCCCCAAATGCCCGTCAAGCTCCGTCTGTCCCGCTCCCTGCTTGAAAATCTGTCCCATTACCGCGCCGTTTTGCGTCTCGGCATTCCCTCAGGTCTGGAATACGCCCTGTGGAATCTGGGAAATATGGTTCTGGTATCTTACTTGAACCGGCTGAATTCCATGTATGCAGGCATTTACACGCTGGTTTTCTCCGTTGAATCCGTACCGCTTCTGATCTATATGGGGCTTGCCAACGCTGGTTTGACGCTGGTTGGGCAGCAAACCGGTGCAAAGTCCAACCGTCAGGTACGGCAGACTGGCCTGACCTGCCTGTATTTTGCGCTGGCGATCTGTCTTGTTACCGCCGGTATTTTCTATTCGTTCCCGAAAGAGCTTTTAAGCCTGTTCACCAACGACGGCAGCATTCTGACTACCTCGGCTCCGTATCTGCAATATGTATCATGGATTCTGTTCCCGAAGGCAGTCAACAATGTCATTGGCCTTTGCATCCGCGGTACCGGCGACACCAGATGGATGCTGTGGACACAGATTTTCGGCACCCTGTTCATGATCGGCGGCGGCTACTATTTCATCATCGTGTCCGGTGCCGGACTTGCAGGCATTTTTACCACACTGCTTCTGGACGAGCTGCTGCGCAGCATCGCAAATCTTGCCCGCTTCTGCCTGCCCGTCCGGCCGAAAACCCGCTGATTTTCAATTCCTGTCATAACGCAACAAGGCCACCAGCTTTCGCTGGTGGCCTTGCAATTTTCATATCAGAGCATGCCTTTGGCAACTTTGACGAGGTTCTCCGCGCTGAGGCCGAACTGCTTCAGCAGGGGTGCAAAGGGACCGGAGTGGCCGAACTCGTCGTTGACACCCACGCGCTTGACGGGAGTAGGCAGCTTCTCAGCCAGAACAGCAGCCACTGCTTCGCCCAGACCGCCGATGATGGAATGTTCTTCAGCGGTGATCACCTTGCCGCACTTGCGGGCAGCTTCCAGCACCAGCTCCTCGTCCAGAGGCTTGATGGTGCCCATATTGACAACCATGGTATTGATACCGTCGTTTGCCAGTTCTTCCGCTGCGGCCAGTGCCTCTGCAACCATCAGGCCGTTGGCAATGATGGCAATATCGGAACCGTCACGGAGGACTTCGCCTTTGCCGATCTGGAATGTAAAACTGTCATCATGGATGACCGGCACGGGTGCGCGGCCGAAGCGCATATAGACGGGACCCACATGCTCATAGGCAGCTCTGACCATAGCCTGTGCTTCCACATCATCGGCAGGGCTCATGACCACCATGCCGGGGATGGAGCGCATCAGCGCAAAGTCTTCGCAGCACTGGTGGGAAGCACCATCCTCACCGACGGAAATGCCGCCGTGGGTCGCACCAATCTTGACGTTCAGATGGGGGTAGCCGATGGAGTTGCGAACCTGCTCAAATGCACGGCCTGCTGCAAACATGGCGAAGGAGGATGCAAAGGGCACAAGGCCGGTGGTAGACATGCCGGCTGCCATGCAGATCATGTTTGCTTCTGCAATGCCGCAGTCAAAATGACGCTCAGGAAATGCCTTCTGGAAGGTAGCGGTCTTGGTTGCACCGGCAAGGTCGGCATCCAGAACCACCAGATTTTCATACTCTGCGCCCAGCGCGGCCAGAGCCTTACCGTAACTGTCACGGGTTGCGACTTTCTTTACATCTGCCATTTTACTTGCCCTCCAGTTCGCTCAGAATTGCCTTCAGTTCGGTCATTGCCTGCTCATACTCGGCATCATTGGGAGCCTTGCCATGCCAGCCGGCGTTATTTTCCATGTAGGAAACATCCTTGCCCTTGGTAGTCTTCATGACGATGGCGGTGGGCTTGCCCTTGGTTGCCTTTGCTGCTTCAAAGGCTGCTTCGATCTGCTCGAAGCTGTGGCCATCGATGGCAATGGTGTTGAAGCCGAAAGCTTCCAGCTTGCCGACAATGGGATAGGGGCTCATGACCTTATCGATCGCACCGTCGATCTGCAGGCCGTTGTTGTCAACGATGACGACCATATTGTCCAGCTTGTAATGGGCTGCTGCCATGCATGCTTCCCAGACCTGGCCTTCCTGGATCTCGCCGTCGCCCAGCAGGGTATAAACGCGGGCCGTGCTGCCCTGATGCTTCAGACCCAGTGCCATGCCAACGGCGCAGGAAATTCCCTGACCCAAGCTGCCGGTGGACATATCCACACCGGGAACAGAATTCATGTTGGGATGACCCTGCAGGTAGGAATCAATATGGCGCAGGGTGGGCAGATCTTCCACAGGGAAGAAGCCCTTCTGTGCAAGCACGGAGTACAGGCCGGGTGCAGTGTGACCCTTACTCAGAACAAAACGGTCGCGGCCTTCCCATTTGGGATTGGCAACATCCACATTCAGTTCCTTGAAGTACAGATAGGTGAACATGTCCGCAGAGGACAGGCTGCCACCCGGATGGCCTGCCTTTGCACCATGTGTAGCGGTAACAATGCCCATACGCACCTTACAGGCAGTGATCTGCAGTTGCTTTTTTTCCAGTTCAGTCATAATTCGAATTCTCCTTTAAGCCTGACCGTAAGTCCGACAGTTCTTATTTGGCTTTTTTGCTCATGTATTCATTATACCAACGCATGCCGGTTTGTCAATGAATATATTCATTTCCAACAAGATCCCGGTTCTGTCCGGCACTTCTTTTATATTTGTTGCAACAAATATGATCCCCCCTTGCAGGTTTTGCAAAGGGGGATCAGAATCCGGTATTATTGCACCGGTTCCTCCGTGCGGATCAGTTTTTTGATGTGCAGCACCACAGGAATCGCGACAATAATTGCAGTCAGGCCGGTGCAGATATTACTGATCATCATGGTCATGCCCACAGCTTCGGGACCAACGGTCGTAAACTGCTGGAACGCCCACAGCACCGGGACACGGAAAACAAACACACGTGCCACATTCAGCAGCATGGTCAGTTTGGTATAGCCGTAACCCAGCAGCAGCGCCATAGTTGCGGAATTGATGCCCAGTGTCACATAGCCCAGCATTTCCCAGCGGTGGATCTCTACGATCATCGCGCAGAAATCCTGATCGAAGTTATTTTTTGACCGGGCGAAGATTTCTGCCAGCCAGGGCAGCGTGTTGGACACCAGCGCCAAACCAATGGCACCCACCGCCACATCCAGAAAGAGCAGACAGTAAAAAAGCTTCAACGTTCGCCGGTATTTCCCGGCGCCGCGGTTCTGGCTGATCAGCGGTGCCGCGCCATCGGTCAGGCCAATCTGCCAGGAGGTGGTCAGGCCACCGATATTATTGGAAATACCCAGCGCGCCAACCGTCAGGCCGCCGTAAAGTCCGGACATGGAGTTGACGATAACCTTTCCCGCGGCAAACAGTACCTTTTCTGCCGTTACCGGATAGGAAAGGTTCAGAATCGGGGCAATGGTCTCTTTCTTCCAGCGGATATTCCGGAAGGAGAAACGGAATGCGCCGTCATCATGGCTCATGGAAAACAACGCATAGCCCAGCAGCAGTACCTGGCCGATCAGTGTTGCAATGGCGATCAGCACCAGGCCGCCCTCCAGTACATAGACAAAGAATGCCGACAGCGCCAGCTTCACCAGCACGATGACCAGATTCAGCTTCAAAATCTTTTTCGCATGACCGCGGCTGCGCTCAATGGCTATGTAGACAGTATTGAAGAAGTTGATCACCAGTGTCAGTATTTCAATACGGAAATATCCGACACCGGTGGTGATGAGATTTTCCGGTGTTCGCAGCAGTCTCAGAAACTGGGGTGCAAAGGGAATCAGCACCACTGCGACAACAATGCTCACCACGGTTGCCATGGCGTACACCGTTGCCACGCGGGTACGGACTGCTTCATAGTCGCCCTGTCCGTATGCCATGGAGATCTTGATGCAGCCGCCCACCGCAAGGCCTGCGCCCAGCGCCGTGATCATCAGCGTGATCTGGCTGAGCGCCGCCACAGCAGATACCTCATCGGCACCGATATGGGAAGCCATTAGCGTATCCAGCGTTTTGAAGATCGACTGAAGTGCCTGAAACAATGCCAGCGGCAGGCAGGTGCTTACCAGCACCTTCATCGGCGCACCATTCAACGCAAAATCGCGGAATTGTTCATCTTTTTTGGAAACGGTCGCCATAGTTATCCTTTCTCCGGCACATAGAGCAGTTCCCGGCAGGGGCTGCCAAACCGGTGCAGCTCCTGCGCCAGAAGCCGAACCATCTGAAATGCGCCATCGTACTTCAGATGGGTATTATCCACAGGCCAGACGAAGAGTGGCCTGGAAGCCTCATCACCCAGCTCTGCCAGATAATTTTCCGTCAGCATAGTCAGGTCTGCTACAGGAACAGACAGTTCCCGCCCCAACTGCCGCATGGCTTCGGGATATTCCCCGTGACTGCCGGGCAGGAAATTTCCTGCATCGTCAAAAAGCCGGCGGGCAATGGGTGTGACCAGCACAGGATAAGCACCGCGCATGCGTGCCTCATGAACAAAGAAGCGAAGATTCTCCTGATAGCTTCCATAGGGATCCGTATGGCGCAGCGGGTCAGCTTTTTCATCATTATGGCCAAACTGGATCAGCAGAAAATCCCCCTGTTCCATCTGCTCCTGAACAGGAACAAACAGGCCTTCATCCAGAAAAGATTTCGTGCTTCGTCCGTTTTTGCCGTGGGGCATCACCCGAACACCGGGCATCAAAAACAGCTCCAGTACCTGTGCCATACCGGTCTGGGGATAGGTGTCAAATTTGTTAAGCTGAACCGTGCTGTCGCCAATGTAAAAAATACGGTTCATTACAGCACCACGCCGTCCTTGAAAATGGAGATTTCGCGGAAGCCCTTTTCCTCGGTGCGGGTCTTTTTGCCGGATGCAACCTCCAGCACCAGCTCCAACAGGTCAGCACCGGCTTCGTCCAGATTGCGGGTACCATCGGCAACCACACCTGCATTGAAGTCGATCCAGCCAGCCTTCTTGGTGGCAAGCGGGGTATTGGTGGCAATCTTCATGGTGGGTGCGGGTGCACCAAAGGGCGTGCCGCGGCCGGTGGTAAAGAGCACCATGTGCGCACCGGCGGCAGTCAGAGCGGTAGCAGAGACCAGATCGTTACCGGGACCATAGAGCATATTCAGACCCTTGGTGGTAACAGCGTCACCATAACCGATGACATCCATGATGGGGGCAGAGCCGCCCTTCTGGACACAACCGCAGGACTTATCCTCCAGTGTGGTGATGCCGCCAGCCTTGTTGCCGGGGCTGGGATTCTCGTAAACCACTTCGTTGTGGCGGATGAAGTAATTCTTGAAGCCGTTGATCATGTCCACAGCCTTGTGGAACACCTCTTCATTGACACAGCGATCCATCAGGAAGCCTTCGGCGCCGAACATTTCGGGCACTTCAGTCAGCACCGTGGAGCCGCCCATTGCAACCAGCATATCGGAGAAACGTCCAACGGTGGGGTTGGCGGTAATGCCGGACAGGCCGTCAGAGCCGCCGCACTTCATGCCGATGACCAGCTCGGAAGCGGAGATTTCCTCCCGGTTAAAGGAGCCTGCAAAAGCAGCCAGCTCTTCCAGAATGGATCGTGCAGCTTCAAATTCATCGGCCACTGCCTGACAGGTCAGGAATTTGACACGGTTGGGGTCGTACTCACCCAGCTCTGCCACGAATTGCTCGTGGGTCAGGTTTTCACAACCAAGCTGGAGTACCAGCACCGCAGCCGCGTTGGGATGGCGGGTCAGCGCTGCCAACAGCTTGCGGGTCTGGGCATGGTCAGCGCCGGTCTGGGAGCAGCCAAACGGATGGGTGAAGGTGTACAGGCCATCGATGGTTCCAGTGACCAGATCCTGATTCTGGGCAACCAAAGCCTTGGCTACATCATTGACGCAGCCAACAGTGGGAATGATCCAGATCTCATTACGGATGCCCACCTTGCCGTCGTGGCGGCGGAAGCCCATGAAGGTCTTGGGTTCTTTCTTTTCGGGGAAGCGCAGATCGGGGTTATAGGTATATTCGATCTCGCCAGAGAGATTGGTTTTCATATTGTGCGTGTGCACCCATTCGCCGGGAGCAACGGGAGTAGTTGCATGGCCGATGGAGAAGCCGTACTTGATGACCTGATCGCCTTCTGCCATAGGTTTCAGAGCCATTTTATGACCCTGCGGAATTTCAGCCGCGGCAGTAACACCTGCAAAGGCGGTGCCTGCGGGAATGGCTTTCAGTGCTACTGCTACATTATCATTGGGGTGGATATGGATAAAATCAGGCATTGATTTACCCTCCTTGGTATAAATGTATATTGTCATTGCGAGCCAGTGCGCGCACTGGCGTGGCAATCCCCGTAAGTTTCCGGAATCTGTGAGGAGATTGCCACACCAGTGGCATCGGTCACTGGTTCGCAATGACATGAGATATTACAGACAGCTTGCGTAGGCAGCCAGAGCGCCCTGCTCCCGGATCAGCTTCAGATTTGCAACGGTAGCAGTCTCAAAGCCGGGGATTTCGGTCAGATCCTGACCCCACATCTGCTGATTTGTCATGACGGCATGAACCAGATCCTCCACGCAGTCATCCTTGTGGGCATAGTAGAATTCCAGTGCCCAGCGGTCGTCGGAGCAGACATAGGTGTTGCCTGCGCTTCTGCGGCAGACCAGCCCCTGCTCGTTCAGCTCCTGAATATCATTGGAGAAGAATGCGATGTAGGCAGCAAAGCTCATGGTCAGGCAGGTGGGCAGAGTGCCCTTTGCCCCGATGTACTCCAGGAAAGAGGGCATATTTCTTGCTCTCCACTTGGCGGTGGAGTTAAGGCTAATACTCATCAGCTCATGGTTAACAAAGGGATTGTTAAAGCGATCCTGCACAGCGGCAGCAAAGTTCTTGCAGTCCTCCTGATCCAGCGGCAGGATAGGCACGATTTCATCCAGCAGCATCTTGTTCATAAAGCCCAGAACGGTTTTATCTTCCATGCACTTGCGGACGATATCGTGGCCGCCCAGGTATGCGCCCAGAACAAAGCCGGTGTGTGCACCGTTCAGGATGCGAACCTTGCGTTTCTTGTAGGGAGTCATGTCGGGAGCCACGAACACATTGGCATCCAGCCCTGCTTTATGGAAGGGCAGTGCCTCGTTCAGCTTTTCGGGATCACCCTCGATGACCCACAGGCCGAAGACTTCACCCACATCCAGCAAGGGGTCAGCATAGCCATGCTTCTCTTCCAGTGCGGCAACTTCCGCTGCATCGCGGATGCGGCCGGGCACGATGCGGTCAACCAGACTGCCGCAGAAGGTGCAGCTTTCATTGACGTACTTGCGGAAGTCCTCTTCCAGACCCCACTGGTCAATGTACTGGTTGACGCACTTCAGCAGTTCCTTGCCGTTGTTGTCGATCAGCTCGCAGGCCAGCATGATGATGCCGGGCTTGCCTGCCTTGAAACGCTCATACAGAACCTGAGTCAGCTTGCCGGGGAAGGAGGCACAGGGCTTATCAGAAAGCTGGCAGGCAGGATCGTAAACGATGCCGGCCTCGGTGGTATTGGAAACAATGATCTCCAGATCATCGGACACAGCCAGCTTCATCATTTCTGTAAAGCCCTCGTCCTCATAGGGATTCAGGCAGCGGGAAACAGAGGAAATAACACGCTTATCGTCGACCTTGCGACCCTTTTCGCTGCCGCGCAGATACAGGGTGTACAGACCCTCCTGCTCGTTGATCATCTTTGCAAGACCGGGTGCGATGGGCTGTACCAGGCAGCACTTACCGTTCCAGCCGGCCTTTTCGTTGGCCAGATCGAACCAGTAGTTGACAAATGCACGCAGGAAATTACCTTCACCGAACTGCATAACCTTTTCCGGTGCATTTTCCAGAATGTAGCCGGTATAACCGGTCTCTTTCAGAACCTTATAATTCAGCTTCTCCATAATGGTTTAACCCTCCCCATAATTAAGGCTGCTTACCGATGTAAGCCAGAATGCCGCCATCGACGTACAGAATGTGACCGTTGACAAAATTGGATGCATCGGAAGCGAGGAATACAGCAGGGCCTGCCAGATCTTCTGCCTCGCCCCAGCGGCCGGCAGGAGTCTTGCCGATGATGAACTGGTCGAAGGGATGGCGGCTGCCGTCAGCCTGGCGTTCCCGCAGAGGAGCAGTCTGCTGGGTGGCAATGTAACCGGGGCCGATGCCGTTGCACTGGATGTTGGCACCACCGAACTCGGAGCAGATGTTCTTTGTCAGCATCTTCAGGCCGCCCTTGGCTGCTGCGTAACCGGCAACGGTCTCTCGACCCAGCTCGCTCATCATGGAGCAGACGTTAATAATCTTACCGTGACCCTTTTCCAGCATGCCGGGAAGGCAGGCCTTTGCGCAGATAAAAGGCGCAACCAGATCCACGTCCACGACCTCTTCGAAATCAGCCAGGCTCATCTCCAGCATGGGAATGCGCTTGATGATGCCGGCGTTGTTGACCAGAATGTCGATGATGCCGTGCTCCTCGCGGATCTTTGCCACCAGAGCATTCATTTCTTCCTCGCTGGTAACGTTGGCAACATAGCCGTAGGCGGTGATACCCTCTGCGGCGTAGTTTGCAATGCCGCGCGCACGGCTGCCTTCGCTGGTGCAGTTGAAGCAGACGGTAGCGCCGGCCTGTGCCAGACCCCTACCGATGGCAAAGCCGATAGAATGGGCACCGCCGGTGACGAGGGCGATCTTACCGGTCAGATCAAACATGTTCATGTTAATTTTCCTCCTTATTGGATAACAGTAATTCTGTATAAGCCATCAGGAACGGTGCCAGACCCTTGGCATCGTTTTCGACGATGGGTTCGCTGATGTAGTATTCATAGCTGCCGTCGCGGCGGCGGTTGTTCTCAGGACCAAGGCCTGCCACCAGACAGATACCGCCCAGATTCAGCTTGCCGTCGGTATCAGTCAGATAGCGGCCGCAGATGGCGTTGAAGATCTTTTCGCCCACAGCAGCATAGGAAGCATCCAGAATGTCCAGTCTTGCGCCCTTCAGGTAGAAATAAGCCACCATGGCGGAACCGGAGGTTTCAGGATAGTTACCCTCCCGTCCGATCTGGTTGGGCACCTGCCAGAGCATGCCCGTCTCTTCGTCGATGTAGGGAAGCAGGTTTTCTGCCAGTTCTGCTGCAATAGATGTCATTTCTGCACGGAATGCAGCATCATCCACATTATCGGTCACATCGATCAGGGCTGCGCTGAACCAGCCAAGGCTTCTCAACCAGGGATTGCGGGAGCAGCCGTTCTCCAGACACCAGAAAGCAGTCTTACTGGCATCGTAACCATGGCGGTACAGGCCGGTTTCCGGATCGAACATCTTTGCACGAACCGTGCGGAACTGGTTCAGGATATCCTCGTAATGGGCACCGTTTTCAAACTCAGCGGTATACTTGCTGTAAAACACCTGTGCCATGTACAGGCCGTCCAGCCACACCTGATTGGGATAAATGGCCTTATGCCAGAAGTTGCCTTCGTGCGTTCTGGGCTGGCGCCGGATCTGGCCGTACAGGGTCTCAATGGCCTTACGGTACTTTTCTTTACCGCTCATGCGGTAAACATCAAACAGCACGCGGCCTTCGCAGATGTTATCCAGATTATAGTCGGCCTCTTTGAAGCCCCGAAGCGAACCGTCCTCAAAGACATAATAATCCAGAAAATTCTCAGCAAATTCATAGTAACGGGACTGACCCGTAATTTTGTGCATGTTCAGCAGGGCGATCATCATGCAGCCGTCGATATAATTCCAGCCGTTGATCTTACCCTGGTGGATCTTTTCGATGTTCCACAGGGGCTTATCCGGCGTAGACTCCGCCATAATCCGCTCTACATAGCGTTCGATCTGATTCATTCGTCGACCACCTCATCTACATTTACTGTGATCAGCCGGTCACCATCCTGACCGGACATCGTAACGTTTTTCAGGTGCACCTTTTTTACACCGTTGAAGTACAAGCCGCGCTTGCACTCATCATCGATGTAGTCCATCATAGCAGGGCGGCCGGGACGTGCATCCTCCTTAAAGGTAAAGCTGACATTCTCGATGGTGACGCTGCCGATGGGCTGCTCCGTCAAGCCGTAGAAATATCCTGCTGCCCATTCGCAGTCGGCACATTCCATATCGCGGAATGTAAAGCTGCCAAGGTAGGGTGTGGTATCGTCCACGGGATGAGGCTGCTTGTCCCAGACAAGCTTTTCATGACCATCCGGATCGCAGAAATAGTACATATTCATAACCAGCGGTGCCATGACATTGTCCATCCGGATGTTGGAGAATTCCACACCATCGATCACGGCGTACTTGCCGCGGCCGCGGCGGGTCTTGATGCGAAGACCCCGGTCGGTATGGTTGAAATAGCACTGGCTGACCGTCAGATCCTTAACGCCGCCGGACATTTCACTGCCCAGCACCATGGCACCGTGGGCGTACTCCATCAGGCAGTTGCGCACCACATGGCGGGTAGCGGGTGTCTGGTATTTCATTCCCATGTACATCTTGCCCGCCTTGATGGCAATAGCATCATCGCCCACGGAGTAGCGGACACCGATGAAGCGCACATCATCACAGGATTCGGGGTCGGTGCCGTCCGTATTGGGACTGTTGGAGGGAGCCTCCACAGCGATGTTATAAAAGCCTACATTCTTGCAGAAGAAGGGGTGGAAATTCCAGGAAGCAGAGTTGCGGCCGGTAATGCCATGGAAGGTAATCCCCTCGCAGTGGTTGAAAAACACCAGTCTGGGACGGGCGATTTTGCGGGTCTTGACATTCTGCCACCATGTGGCGTTCTGGGCATTACCGTCGATGATACCCTGACCAACGATGGCAATATCCTCCGCATAATGGGCGCTGATAAAGCTCTGGCGCCCTGGGAACGGATTGCCCTCCCAGGATGTGACCTGTAACTCGGTGCCGGTGTGGGCATCACGGATCTCTCCGGGAAGCAGGGGGTAGTGATCCTCGCAGGTATCACCCAGCAGATGGGCGCCGGCTTTCAGTTCCAGCGTCAGATGGGATTTCATCACCAGCGGGCGCACATAGTAGGTGCCCTCCGGAACCGTCACACGGCCATAGGGAGGACAATAGTTGATGGCGCTCTGGATTGCATTGGTGTCGTCATTGACACCATCACCTGCCGCGCCAAAATCCTTGACGCTGATACAGGCTGATTCTTTCTTTGTAGTAACGGTTACTTCGTTACCGCCGATGGCAATGGTGTATTCCGTTTCCGGCTGCAGATCGAACAAAGAAAAAACATTGGTGCGCACGCCCTGAAGGGCGGGCGCACCATTTACAGACACGTCAAAGGCGTTTTCTGCATAATACGGAGTTGAATTTTCAAGTTCAAAGCAAGCAGAAACAGAGGATACATAGAGGGCATGAAATTCCACAGCCTTATCCTCACAATCTTATGTATTTCGTAACAGGATTTCAGCGGATAACCATCTCGGTCTCAGCATCAAACAGGTAGGTGCTTGTAACGGGGATGGAGAAGGTAATCTCAGTGTCCAGCTCGGGGGTATCGTGGGGATTGACCTTCAGAATTGCGTTGGTTTCGCCGATATTGACGTAGACGTTGGTATTGTCGCCCAGCATTTCGGTCAGCTCTACAACTGCATTCAGGACATAGGCATCTTCCTGACCACCCAGAACGATGGCCTCGGGACGGAAACCGAAGTAGATCTCCCTGCCCTCGTATGCTGCCTTATGCTCGCCCAGATTCTTGGATATATCCAGCTTGATACCGCCGACCTCCACGCAGCCGCCGTGAACCGTACAGCGGACAAAGTTCATGGGAGGCTCACCGATGAAGCCTGCAACAAACAGATTCACAGGTTCGTAGTACAGCTCATAGGGCGTACCGACCTGCTGGATATAGCCATGCTTCATGATAACGATACGGTCAGCCAAAGTCATAGCCTCGATCTGGTCATGGGTAACGTAGATGGTAGTCGCACCGGTCTCGCGGTGGATCTGGGCGATCTCAGCACGCATGGTAACGCGCTGCTTGGCATCCAGGTTGGACAGGGGCTCGTCCATCAGGAAGATGCCGACCTTGCGGATGATGGCGCGGCCGACCGCAACTCTCTGGCGCTGACCGCCGGACAGTGCGCGGGGCATACGATCCAGATAATCCGTCAGACCCAGAATCTTGGCAACATGGGTAACCTTCTGCTCAATGACATCTTCATCAACGCCCTGCAGGCTCAGGCCGAATGCCAGATTGTCATAAACAGTCATCTGGGGATACAGTGCATAGCTCTGGAAAACCATGGCGATTTCTCTTTCGCGGGGACCCTTGTCATTGGCATATTCCCCGTTGATCAGCAGTTCGCCGCTGCTGATATTCTCAAGGCCTGCGATCATGCGCAGTGTGGTGGATTTGCCGCAGCCGGAAGAACCGACGAACACGATAAATTCACCTTTTTCGATTTCAAGGTTGAAATCATGAACCGCATGGAAGCCGTTGGGGTAGATTTTATTGATACCTTTCAGCGTCAGGTAAGCCATATATTCCGACACTCCTTTAACAAAGTCGATTCACTACTGGTATATCCGTCAGGCAGTCATTCAGACGGCTCTGACTTTGCGGATGAGTTCTGCAAGTGCACGCTTGATCCATATAAACAGCATATCAAATCCCATGCAGAATGTACCGAACAGGATGGGCTCCACGCCCAGATAGACAACATCCGTTGTCCCAAGGAGCAAAGAAAGTACACCGTTGATGGCATTGTAGGTCATGTAGATGCACACAACAATCACGCAGCCATACACAATATTTCCGAAAAAGCTGCCCATTCCCTTTTTGGGGAAGAACATCCACGGATCATTTTCACCGGGAATCTTTTCCATAAACCGGATGATGCTGTTTTCCAACACATCCATGACCATACCCAGAACAACGCCCAGAACGAAGAGCATGTCCAGCATACTGCCAACATAAAGTCCCAGACCCCACAGGATGAAGAAACACACAGAACCTGCAAACCATGCTTTCACCAGCAGAAGCTTTACCCAGTCTGCTATATGAAATCCTTTTTTGGTGCGGTAGCGGTTCAGTTCCTCCTGAGAATACTGCGGTGCTTCCTCCCTGTCAGCATTGGCCAGTGTTTCCACAGCATCGCTTTTCAGGTTGTAATTGACGTTTTCTTTGGAATCTTTCTGGTCTTTCATATGCATCCTTGCCTGTCAGATAGTTTTGTGCCAGGGATCAGTCGTTCAGCTCGATGGCTGCCATGGAATCATTGCCTTCAACTTCCACGGCGGTGTTGATCTTCCGCAGGAGTTTGCTGTAAACAGGCAGCAGCACCACCAGAACAGCAGAAGCAATCATCATACCCACATGGGTATTGAGCATATTGAAGGCATCTGCGATATACTGCGTTTCCTTACTCAGGACGATGGGGTTTTCGGGGCGGCTCAACGCAGCCATGACCGCATTCGTGTAGTGGATATCGCAGTAAATGATGACCGCAAACATGACGAACATGACCACAATCATAGGAATATTGGGCTTCTTCCGGCGGGGGAAAGCGTTGAGCATACAAACCAGGCTCAGCAGGCTGAACAGCATAATGCAGAACTGGCTCAGACCCATACCCATGCCCTGAATCTTAGCCGTGGTGTCGGACATATTTGTCAGATTCAGAGAATAATACAAAAATGCGATGAACAGCATTACCAGAGGAATCATGGAAGGATTACGCTTCAGAGAAACGATGAACTTACGGATCGCTTCCTTGAAGCCGCCGGTTTTCTTCATCTTAGCCATGATCACACCTCCACTTTGATGGCATTGGTGGTTTCCTTATCGAAGAACCGCTTACGGGTGATAGAAATACCAACAACATCATTTGCCTTGTAGTTGCACCAGCCGTTCAGCTTACAGGTGATGCGCTCACCCTTGCCGTCTTCGCCGATGTGGCCATGAACCAGCGTATTCATGCCCAGATTCTCATTGGACAGAACCTTCATCTTAAAGTCGCTGCCCACGCAGGTATTCTCAGGACGGAAGCCCAGAACGATGGTCTTGCCTTCATAACCGGCCAGTGCCTTCTTTTCAGCATCATCCATGGAAACCGTAAATTTCTTGGTGACCAGTTCGCCCTGCTGCACGGTTGCATCCACAAAGTTCATAGGAGGCAGGCCGATAAAGCTTGCAACGAACAGGTTTGCGGGATTATCGTACAGCTCCAGAGGCGTACCGATCTGCTGAACGTGACCCATGGACATACACACGATGCGGTCAGCCAGCGTCAGCGCTTCGGTCTGATCGTGGGTAACGTAGAGCATGGTGGCGTTCAGGCGCTTGTGCAGCAGCAGAATCTCGCGGCGGGTTGCGCTGCGCAGCTTTGCGTCCAGATTGGACAGAGGTTCGTCAAACAGGAACAACTGGGGATTACGAACAATGGAACGACCCATTGCAACTCTCTGGCGCTGACCGCCGGAAAGCTGGGCAGGCTTCTTGTTCAGCTGCTCGGTCAGACCCAGAATTTCGGCTGCTGCCAGAACCTTCTTGTGGATAACATTGGGATCCTCCTTGCGCAGGGTCAGGGAGAATGCCATGTTTTCATAAATGGTCATGTGGCCGTACAGTGCATAGTTCTGGAAAACCATGGCAATGTCACGATCCTTTGCGGGGGCATCGGTAACATCCTTGCCATTGAGCAGCATCTTACCGCGGGTAATGTCTTCCAGACCGGCGACCATTCTCAGGGTAGTGGACTTGCCGCATCCGGAGGGGCCGACCAGAACGATCAACTCACCATCTTTAACATCGAGGTTGAAGTCGAATACGGCCTGAACGTTATTGTCATAGACTTTTTCTAAATGCTGTAAACTCAGTTCTGCCATAACAATCTCCCTCTCATGCGGTCTTGTTTTCGATGGTCTGCATATGTGCAGCCAGCTTCTTATTGTTATTGCTGCTGTTCACCGCAGCAAAGATGCAGCATACTGCGGACAGTGCCAGACAGATCACGGTGTAGAAATATTGTCCGTTGCCCATAACCGTCTGCTCTGCACCTGCGATCACAACGGTTGCGGCATGCGCCTTGGCGGGCAGGTAGAAAATACGGATAATCTGGAACAAACCCAGTGCGATCAGCGGCACGGTAAAACCGGTCTTACGGCTCTTAACGCCTTCGGATGCCAGAAATGCAATCAGAAGGAACAGCAGATTGCAAATGATGGAAGCACCGATCACCCAGTTATAGTACCAGGTAGAAACGTCGGACTGGTAGATGCTGACAAAATACAGGCAGTCCAGCACGATGGCAGCAATGACTGCATTGGCAGACAGGGTGTCTTTGGTAAAGCGCATCCGGTCTCTGGAAATGGTGATTTCTTCCTGTGTCATACAGCAATCTCCTCTCCGGCCTTGATCAGAGCATCTTCTTCACGCATCATTCTGATCTTCCAAATCATGTTATACACCAGACCTGCAACGCACAGCAGCATAAAGCCACCGACAACATAGTGCAGATCCAGCATCAGGGTAGACTTAATAAAAGGTTTATTCTTCATCTCACAAAGCTCTTTCAGCGCCTCGAAATCAACAGTAGTCAGGTACTGGAAGCGGAAGGCGGTGATCTGGATGTGAGACCAAACAACACAGGCAACACTTGCCACGGAGTAAAGACCGATGGACACATAATTGCCGATGTAATATTTTCTGCGGATATTGGTGTTCATCAGGAACAGGAATGCGCCGAGTAGAATCAGCACAATGCTGAACTTGACAAACTGCTGGTTAAATGTCTGCATCTGATAATAAATGGTAGAGCCAGCCACCCGGCCGTCATCGGTGGGCTTCTTAGGATCGGTGGCAAGATACAGACCGTCGTAAATATCAGTCAAAATACCAAGGGAATATACAAAGGTAACGGCCGCTGCGATCAGGCACAGCATGCAGATGATCTTCTGGAAACGTAGCTGTTTCTTGTACATAATGACCTCCCCGTTGAAGGCAGGTCGCGCTCCGGCATTGCACCGAAGTCCTGATCCTGCGGATCAACAATCTTGGATGTGCTTTTGTCTGCCGGGGCAGGCAGTGCCTGCCCCGGTGCGAAAGGAACAATTGAAAATTAACCGATGGTTGCGTAGTAAGCCAGCAGACGGTCGTAAGCAGCCTGCTTATCGTACAGGTACAGCTTGCCGTTCATAGTGTTGACTGCGTAATCAGCAGCCTCTTCAGCGGAGCCCATGCCGTCATGGACATAGCCGCCGGCGATCTGGTCGACGAAGTAGTTGACCTGATCATCGCCCTTGGAGGAGGAGTAGCTGTTCTTCAGCTCGGTCAGGCCGGCGATCTCGTCGTTTTCAGCCTGAGTAGTGGGCAGGACGGTGGGAACGGAGATGTACCAGGGGTTCTCGGTGATTGCCAGCTCGGGATGCTTGATGGTGCCCAGAGCGATAGCAGTGGAGATGTAGCCTGCGCCTTCCTTACCGACCTCGTGGGTGCACTGGTACTCGAATGCCTGGCTCTTGACGAAGGACAGGGTGGAGCCCAGATAGTAACGTGCGTAGTTGGTGTAGTTGCCGGAAGCCTTCTCCCACAGCTCAGCGTAGGTAGCATCGGCGATAACGGGCATTTCCTTGCCGTTGAAGTTGAAGGTCTCGCCTTCCTTGATGAATGCGGAAGGACCGTAGGACATCAGGATCTGACCCTCGGGGGAGTATGCATAGTCGATCAGTGCCAGAGCAGCATTCAGCTTGTTCTCATCGCCAGCAACACCGGCAACAGAGATGCCCCAGCCGTCGGTCTTGACGGAGCGCCAGGACTCGGTGAAACGCATGTACTTCTCTTCGCCGTCGTTCCACTTCGCAACGGGAACCATGACTGCCATGTACTTCTCGCCTTCCTGCAGCTTGGTCTCGTTCAGGATGGTCTGAGTCTGGTTGTAGTCGTAGCTCATGAAGCCCATGTCGTTCTCCAGCATGGTGGAGGAGGACTCCTTGGAGCCATCAACGAAGGACTTGGAGATCAGGCCTTCAGCGACCATGTCGTTCATCTTTTCGATGGCTGCATAAGTCTCAGCTTCCTGACGTGCGTCATGCAGCTTGCCGTCGGTGCCGACGTACAGGTAATCCTGACGGGATTCCAGACCGCGGACGCCGAACAGAACACCAGCGAAGCGGAACAGGTCAACACGGCGCTGGTTGTTGTTGTCCTCACGGGAGAACAGACCCTGGATGGTATCGGTGCCGTTCAGAGTCTGAGCGTTTGCCACGACGCAGCGCAGCAGAGCGACCATTTCGTCAGCATCCCATGCAGCGTTCTGACCAACGAACAGGTCGGAACGGGTGGTGCCGTAGTAGCCGTTGTAAGCGGTATCAATGTAGGTACGCAGCATGTTGACGGCTTCAACACCGCTCATAGCGCCCTTCTCGTTCATCAGAGCAACGATGTTGCCGGCAGCGTCGTAATCCTTGGTGACCTGCTCGACTGCGGAACCGTCAGCCTTGACAACGTCAACGACGACCTTGCCGGAGGTGGGCATATAGGGCTCGTAAACAGCAGCAGCGGTGGTGCCGCTCTTCTCAGCGGTGAACTCGCCTTCGCCGTCCAGCAGCTTGACAGCCCAGTCAACACGCATCAGAGGCATACGCTCGATGTCGTTAACACCGTCGAAGTAGGGGGAGAAGTAGATGGCGCCGTTGTCAACGTTACCGGTGACGGACAGGCGGACGATTGCATTTTCTTCCAGATATGCCTTGAAGTTGGGCATCTTGTCCAGATGCTCAGCCAGATTGACCAGAGAACCGGCTTCGCCGAACTCGGACAGCTGGGCAGCAGTACCGCTGACCATGTCGACCTCGTTCAGGCGGTCCTGCCAGTACTTGAACTCGTTGCTGGCGGAGTTGCCCTGATACAGGTTTTCAAACTTCATACCCAGAACGTCCTGAACCTCAACCCAGGTGGGCTTCAGGTCGCCGGTCTGGTAGGTCTTGCCGTCAGCCAGAGTGATGCCCTCGCCAGCGGTCTCAGCGTCAAAGAACAGGCCGGTCTTTGCGCTGTTGTAGCCGGTAGCCATTCTCAGAACAGTGCCGGCCTCGAATGCCAGAGGATCCTTGTTTTCCTCGACGGGGTTGGTTTCCTGCATAACAGGCTCGGTAGCAGGCTGCGTTGCAACTTCCAGCTTATTGCCGCCGCAGGCTGCCAGAGCCATGGTCAGGCACAGAACCAGAAGCAGAGAAACCAAACGCTTCATGTTTTTCATTTTTATTCTCCTTTGCTTGATTAGTTATAACACCGGTTGAGCCGGATATTATACAGTGATTATTCCTTCACGCCGCCCACATTGACACCCTTTGCGAAATACTTCTGAATAAAGGGATAAATGATCAGGATGGGCACAATGGAACAGACGATCAGTGCATAAATAACAGAATCGGAAGAGTAAACCTCGTTCCAGCCGGCCATCTGCTCGGGGTCCGTGAACTGCTCCAGCTTCAAACGGATAAAGACCTGCAGAGGATGCTCGTTGGCATTGGAGATCATCTGGCGAGCCCAGAAGTAGCCGTTCCAGCGGGAGATGGCAAAGAACAGGGCGACCGTTGCGATGGTGGACTTGCTCATGGGGATATAGACCTTGGACAAAACCTGGAACTCGGTAGCGCCGTCAACGATGGCAGCTTCCTCAATATCGGAGGGAACACCTTCGAAAGCATTGCGCAGCAAAATGATGTTCATGGCTGCCATACCCATGGCGATAACGACCAGCCACTTATCGTCCATAATGCCGATGGAGTTGAACACTTCCTTGGTATCCAGATAGTTCAGATACTGGGGGATAATACCGGCAGAGAACCACATGGTGAACACCAGGAAGAAGTTCAGGCCGCGGCGGAACAGCAGGCGCTTCTTGGACAGTGCATAAGCACCCAGAATCGCCACGAACAGAGACCACACCGTGCCGTAGAACGTCAGGAACAGGGTGTTGGAATATGCGTTCCAGAACATATTGTCATTGAACATGCGGGAGAATGCCTCAAACTGGATATCCTTGGGGAAGAGGATGATTTCACCGTAATCCACAGCGCTCTGTCCACTGATAGAGGCAGACAGAACATAGACAAAGGGATACAGGCAGCACAGGGCAAACATGGTCAGCATGGTGTAGCTGACGATCTTAAATACCAGTTCGGAGAATTCAAGCTTTCTTTTCATGTGCTTTTCCTCCTCTTAATAGAGCGATACATCCGACGCCTTGCGGGCGATGGTGTTAGCGCCGATGACCAGCAGCATGCCGATGACGTTGCTCATCATTTCTGCAGCAGAAGCAATACCCTGTGTGGAGGCAGCCTCGGTACCCAGACGGTATGCCAGCGTGGAGACCACGTCAGCGGTGACGAAGGTGTTTGCATTGTACAGCAGCATGACCTTTTCATAGCCGATGGTCAGCAGGGAGCCGATACGGGTGATCAGCATGATGACCAGCGTGGACAGGATGCTGGGCAGCACAACGTACTTCATCTGAGCCATCTTGTTGGCGCCGTCGATCTGGGCAGCTTCATAGCTGGTCGGAGAAATGGCAATGATGGCTGCAAAGAAGACGATGGAGTCATAGCCAGCAGTTTCCCAGATACCGGAGATCTGGTAGATACCACGGAAGAAGCCGGGATTGTTCAGAAGGCCGGCGTTGGCCACTTCCTCAGAGATCAGACCCAGCGCGCACAGCCCCTGGGACAGGATGCCCATGTTGGTGGTCAGGGAGCCCTGCTTGACCAGCATGGTAACCAGAGATGTCATAACGACGGTGGAAATGAATTTAGGCAGGTAAGTCAGCACCTGATAAACGCTTCTGAGGATATTGGACTTGATCTCGTTAAAGAACAGCGCCAGAATGACCGGCACCGGGAAGCCGAAGATCAGACCATAGAAGCTCAGCAGGAACGTGTTGCGCAGTGCCCGCCAGAACTCGGTGGACAATGCATCGCCGCTGAACAGCAGACGCTTAAAGTAAGAGAAACCGGAGAAGAGCTGTTCTGACACCGGCTTGACCTGATCTGCCACCTTAAAGCAGCGGATCAGCTCGTACATGGGAAAATATCTCCAGAACAGGAACACCAGAATCATGGGAATCAGCATGATGTACAAGCGCCAGTCCTTGAGAACCGTAGTTGCCACATTTTTCCAGTAGTGCTTCTCGACTTCGTCGCGCACCAGCTGCTCCGGGTTCGTACGGTAGGTTTGTGAGGCCTTATCATAAATAAGGAAATCCCCAGCCAAAGTTTTTTTCAAAACTGTCCTCCCCTTTCGGCTTTATGCTCACGCTCCATGCGTAGCAAATAGTGTTTTTGGTCTTCGAAAAGACCCTCTACACGACGGATGCTCCATGCAATGGCCACACAAAACAGTGCCGAGAGCAAATCTGTCGTAATAAAGCGAATACAAACGTCTGCCGGATATCCCAGCAGGGCAGCCATGCCGCTGCGGCCAAGCTGCATCAGGATCTGCGTCGCAAGCGCAAAGAAAATGGTCATGAGGGCATCTCCGCGAACGCGCTCTTTGCCGAACCATTTCAGCATCAGCAGCGCACCCAGAGAAAGCAGGTTGCCAACGCCGTAGATCAGAACGTGCTGCCAGCTGCCTCCGGCGATCAGGGCGTACAGCACACCACCCAGCGCCGCATGGATCGCAGCCCAGCCGCTCCAGCGCATCATCACCAGCGCCACCACCGCAGCGATGGGCGAGACCACATACAGCTGGTCGGCATACAGAACCGTGGCCGCAAAATGGATCACAATCTGCGATACCGCCAATACCACCATCAGGATCGTCAGATCGATGGCACGATACTGACTGAAGGATATTTGACGATTCATAATCTTACCTTGCTTCTTTATTCCGGTTTGCCCAGACGACCCGCCCGGCAATTTCCGGTGTTTCATAGAACCGGGCGGTTTTATCCCGGTCTGTATCGTTCCACTTGTCGAACCCTTCCGGTGCAATATGGGAACCGTAAGTACAGTTTTCAAAGGCTGCAATACCATGATCCCGCCAGGGACGAGCCAGGTATACGCTGCCCGGTACAACCTTTTCTTCTGCCGTAAAGCAGCAGTTGCGGAAGCAGAAGCCCTCCTGCTGATGCAGGCCATGGGAAGGCGCCGCCACGAAACCGATCCGGCCGTCATCAAACACGGAGCGGATCTCGCAGCTTTCGAATTCCGCCACGCCGGAGCCGAAAATGAAATCAACACTGCCTTCGATCAGGCAGCCGTCGAAGACCTGGTGCAGTTTTCCACCGCGCCGCAGGGGATCCAGCAGGAAACCCTCATAGCGGCCGATCAGATCCGCCGGCAAGGGGCCTGCGAACAGGGTATCCTGTGTAGAGAACAGCCTGCAGTTTTCCATTCGGAAATCATCCGCCACCACGCTCAGCGCCACTTCCTGCCCCTTTTCTCGGGGGCAGCCAGCATCGTTGGCAACCGTCAGATTCCTCATGGTCACGCCATCGGCACAGACAGCCAGCGTGTAGGTTCGAAAGGTGTTATATTCCCAGCCGACCGGATGGGGTTTTCTGGCGTGGTCATCCCAGACAATGACCGTTTCCGCAGCGCTGCTGCCTTCCAGTGTCAGACCCGGTGTGCGCAGCATCAGTTTCTGCCGGTAGACACCCGGTTCCAGATGAACTGTTTCGCCTGCGGGTGCGGCATCGAATACCGCCTGCAGGTTATCTTCAGGGGTTACACAGATCATCAGACCCGCTCCCAGATTTCCCTGATCGTCTTTACCGCATGGGGGATATCCGCTCCGGTGGTTCCCTCCAGCGTTAGGACGGCATTTTCGTCATACTTCTTGATCCGGCGCAGGATTGCTTCCATGTCCAGATCACCGGTGCCCAAGGGCACCTGCTTCGGTGCACCGCCGGGAACAAGCAGACAGTCTTTCATATGAAACAGCAGGATTTCTCCTTTGAATAATTCCAGACCCTTATCCAGAATCTGCAAATAATCCATCTGATTGGATCCATCCAGATAGTTATAGAGGTCGAAGATGACCTTTGTAGGCTTTCCGATCAGCTTTCTGGCTCTTGCCAGAGTTTCCACGTCAAAGCACACATGCCCGGCTGCGCCTTCTACGGCAACCACGCTTCCATGTGCCTGCGCCACATCGCACAGACGGGAGAAGGTCTCTACCACCATCTGCAGACCCTCTTCCGTACGGTTTCTGGGATGGTAGATCCAGGGCTCATCGTTGAACGAGCCGGTCTCGGAGCCGACATACATGCAGCCCATGCTGCGGCATACCTTTAAGTACTCTGCAAAGATGGACGCGCAACGGGCAGCCTTTTCGCCGTTGGAGTGCACAGGATTGAAATATGCACCCACCAGAGGAATGCAGGCACCCTTGTCTGCAAACGCCTGACCGATCGCAGCAGCCTTCTCCTCCGGGATGCCGGCAGGGGCATAAGGAACATCGTCATAGGCCTTATAGCAGACCATCTGGACACCGTCAATTCCCAGTTCTTCCAGCCGGTTCAGGATGGCTTCCGTGCCTTTTACGCCCAGATCATGGGCGCGGATGCACAACTTCACAGGCGGTCACCTCTTTTTCAGTCAAATTACACAATTCCACTTATATGAACACATTATACATAAGCACTTTGCTCAACGCCATAACTTTTTCGACACACAATATTCACAAAACGGATATTACCCGCAGGAAACCTTTTCCGGCGGGTAATACAATCTATCAATATTAAGTTCACTATTTTTTATAGAAATACACAAATTCCCTGGAAATGCATTCTTCAAAATTTCATTTTTCCCGGTTCTGGACATTCATTCCGTCCGGCTTCGGGATTTCGCGAATTCAGTTGGAGAACATCCCAAATGCTTCTTAAATACCCGGGAGAAATACAGCGCATCCTCAAATCCGCACAACTGGCCGATCTCCGCAATGGAGTAATCACTGCCCCACATGGCAGTAAGCATCATTTCTGCCTTTTTCATCCGCAGCTGGGTCATGTATTCCAGCGGTGTCATACCCATCTCCTTTTTGAACAGCTTGCGCAGATAGTCATAGTGGAACGGCATGTCTCGAATCTGCTCGTCCAGCGCAAAACCGCAGTCGGCATAGTTGTTGATAATCAGGCTTCGGATCCGCTCCACCGGTGCGGAAAACTCGTTATTGCTGCGAAAAACAATCAGATAGCTGGTGATCAGTTCCCCCAGCGCCGCCAGCACCAGCTCCCGCCGCTGAATATCTGCCAGAAAATAAAATCTCGCCTCCGCAAAAGCCATTCTCAGGTGGTTCTGGGTATCATCGTCCACACGGAATGCAGACCGGTAAGGAAAGGATGGATCCGCCATGCACATGTAAATATTGGTGAATCCCTCCAAGCTGCTGTTGGCGTGGCGCTCATTGGGCGGAATAGCTACGACCTGGCCTTCCCTGTAATCGATAGAGCTTCCGTTTTCAAAACGGAACGTTCCTTTTCCGCTGGTGCAGTATACCAGCTCCCACTGGTCGTGGGTATGCCACATAACATCATAGGTTCTGGAATGTTCTCCCACAAACTGGATTGTATTCATACGATTTTCTCCTCATCAGTGATGCACAAGCCGGTTTCTTTGAAAAACTGGATCATCAGTTCCGGCCAGAATCTGACATCTGCACTGGTATCCGCTACCTTATCCACAGGATAAACCATTTCATCGGCTGTGGATAGGCCATGCCTTCCATGGCGGTACAGGTGGAATGCCAGATCGATGCCCTTTTCCTCCAGCGCTTCAGCCAGAATCAGGGAATTCCGGCAGGGAACCGATGCATCATCCCGGGTGTGCCACAAAAATACCGGCGGCATATCAGAGCGCACCAGCTTTTCCAGGGACAGCGCCTTCCGAAGCTCAGGATCGCCTCCGGAAATATTCTCGAAAGTCCCCTCGTGGGTCTTTCCCCAGCTGACTGCCACAGGATAGCAAAGTCCCAATGCATCGGGACGCAGAAGATCCGCACTGCCAATATCCGCAACTTCGGGCGCATCGTAGCACATCCCCAATGTGCCGCACAGGTGGCCGCCCGCCGAAAAACCGACGGCCGCAACCATGCGCGGATTCACTTCATACGCCGCAGCATGCTCACGTATATAGCGCATGGCCAGCGCCGCCTCCCGCAATGCAGACGGAAAGCACAGCGGCGCACAGGAATAGTCCAATATAAATGCTGCGTAGCCGCAAACTGTAAACCGTAGTGCAACCGGCTCTGCCTCTCTGGGCGACACACGGCTGTAACCGCCGCCGGGAATTACCAGTACGGCGGGACGTTGTCTGGAATTGCTTACTGCACTGCTGGTTTTGTACATCCAGCAGGTCAATTTTCCTGTTGCCCCCTCTGGCGCGGTAAATCCGTAATATTCATACAAATCAATAACTTCCGTATGCATGCTCTATTTCCTCCCGATCCCACTTGAATCCGTTTTGTCCATGTGCAATTGCGAATAATCCATTTCCTTTTTCATCATAATCCAAAATAATGTTCTCGTCAATGTTTTTCTCCAAGGAGGTCTCGAAATGAACAAACATATCAAAATTGCCTACATCGGCGGCGGCTCCAAACAGTGGGCGCGGGTGTTCATGTCGGATCTGGCATCAACGGAGGATCTTTCCGGCCAGATCGCCCTGTATGACATTGACTGCGAAGCTGCCGTGCGCAACCGCCTGATCGGCCAGCGGATCAATGCAGATCCCAATACGCGATCCCGGTTCGACTACATCGTCTGCCCCACATTGGAACAGGCACTGGCCGGTGCAGATTTTGTGATCATCTCCATTCTCCCGGGCACCTTTAAGCAGATGCGTAGTGATGTCCATACACCGGAGCGCTACGGCATCTATCAAAGCGTCGGCGATACGGTAGGACCCGGTGGTGTGCTGCGCGCCATGCGCACAGTACCCATCTACGAGGAATTTGCCCGCAAGATCCGTGATATCTGCCCCGATGCATGGGTCCTGAATCTGACCAACCCCATGAGCATTCTGGTCAAGACCCTTTACGATGTTTTCCCCGGCATCAAAGCGTTCGGCTGCTGTCATGAAGTATTCCACGCACAGGATTTTCTGACCTGCGTCCTGCGGGAAACGCGGGGTATCGAAGCAACACGCCGGGATATCTACACCGATGCCAGCGGCATCAACCACTTTACCTGGATCACAGAAACCAAGTATCAGAACATTGACCTGCTGGCGCTGCTGCCGGAGTTTATGGAGCGTTTCTATGAGGACGGCTACTACGAGGGTTACGACCGCTTCGCTTTCCGCAATGATCCCTTTGCCTACGGCAACAAGGTCAAGCTGGATCTGTACCGGCGCTACGGCGCGCTGGCTGCCGCCGGTGACCGCCATCTGGCGGAATTCGTTCCTGCCGGCTGGTATCTGAAAGACCCTGCAACTGTTAAGGACTGGCAGTTTGGTTTGACGACCGTGGATTTCCGTGAGAAGCAGCAGGCGGAGCGGATCGAAGAATCCATCGCCATAGCAGCCGGAATACTTCCCTTCCCTGTCAAAAAATCCACGGAGGAAGCTGTAGAGCTGATGAAAGCCCTCATGGGCTTCGGCACGGTGGTTTCCAATGTCAATCTGCCCAACCGCGGCCAGATGTCCCAGCTTCCGCTGGGTACCATTGTAGAAACCAACTGCGTTTTTTCCAATGGCCAGCTATGCCCTGTCACCGCCAAGCCCCTTCCCTCCGGTGCCGCAGCACTGGTAAACTGGAACGCAGCTAATATCGATACCTGCTACGAGGGCATCAAAGAGCGCGATCTGAGCAAGATCTTCCAATCCTTTATCCAGCAGCCCCTGTGCACCGGTCTTGGCATTGAGGAGGCAAAAACGCTCTTCTGCCAGATGTGCTGCAACACCCGCGCCTATCTGGATCCCTATTACGATCTGGACAGCTATTTTACCGCGCAACGCTGAATTCTCCGGAATCCAGCACATAACAGGCCTGTTTTATGCCTGTCGACCAGTTTTTGCCTGAATAACTGGTATATTTCTCCAACTTGACAAGCATATTGCCGAGCAGGTATAATATTAAAGCATTCCAGCCCCCGTTTTATGCACTGCATTCTGAATGAAGGCAGAAACTTTTTACAGCGGCCTGTCCGGCTCACATTTACACGGAGCATCAGGCAGGCTGTGCTATCAATACATTAAGGAGCTGTATCTATGGAAAACAAGTACCTCTATGAAGGTTGGCGTAATTTCACCGAAGGAAGCTGGGTCAATGAGATCGATCTGAGAAGCTTTATCCGCCATAATTTCACCATGTACGACGGTGATGAATCCTTCCTGGAAGGCCCCACGCAGAACACGCTGGATCTGTGGGATCAGGTCATGGATCTGACCCGCCAGGAGCGTGAAGCCGGCGGCGTTCTGGATATGGATACCCATGTGATCTCCACCATCACCTCCCATGGCCCCGGTTACCTGAACAAGGAGAAGGAAAAGATCGTCGGTTTCCAGACCGACAAGCCCTTCAAGCGCGCCATGATGCCCTACGGCGGTGTCCGTATGGCTCAGAAGGCCTGCGCAGACAACGGTTATACGATGGATCCTGAGATTGTGGATTTCTTTACTGTCCACCGCAAGACCCATAATGCCGGCGTTTTTGATGTCTACACGCCCGAAATGCGCGCCTGCCGCTCCAGCCACATCATCACGGGTCTTCCCGATGCCTATGGCCGTGGCCGTATCATCGGCGACTACCGCCGTGTGGCGCTGTACGGCATCGACCGCCTGATTGAAGACAAGGAAGAGCAGAAGGGCCGCACCGACTCTGCCATGTATTCCGATGTGATCCGTGACCGCGAGGAGCTGTCCGAGCAGATCCGCGCCCTGAAGGATCTGAAGAAGATGGCCGCTTCCTACGGCTTTGATATCTCCAAGCCTGCAAAAAATACGCAGGAGGCCATCCAGTGGCTGTACTTCGGCTATTTGGCAGCCGTCAAAGAGCAGAACGGTGCCGCCATGTCCCTCGGCCGCACCTCCACCTTCCTGGATATCTACGCAGAGCGCGACCTGAAGGAAGGCACCTTTACCGAGAAGGAAATTCAGGAAATGGTCGACCACTTCATCATGAAACTGCGTCTGATCAAGTTCGCCCGCACCCCCGAGTACAATGCCCTCTTCTCCGGCGACCCCCAGTGGGTTACCGAATCTCTGGCCGGTGTTGGCACCTGCGGAAAGCACTTCGTCACCAAGATGAGCTACCGCTACCTGCACACCCTGTACAACCTCGGACCCAGCCCCGAGCCCAACCTGACCGTTCTGTGGTCCACCCGCCTGCCCGAAAACTTCAAGCGTTACTGCGCCAAGGTCTCCATTGAGACCTCTTCCCTGCAGTATGAGAATGACGACCTGATGCGCTACACCCACGGTGATGACTATGCCATCGCCTGCTGCGTGTCCTCCATGCGGCTGGGCAAGGAAATGCAGTTCTTCGGTGCCCGTGCCAACCTGGCAAAGTGCCTGCTGTACGCAATCAACGGCGGCGTTGACGAAGTGAGCAAAAAGCAGGTCGGTCCCAAGTACCGTCCCATCACCTCCGAATATCTGGACTTCGACGAAGTCATGGAGCGTTTCGATGCCATGATGGAGTGGCTGTGCAAGGTCTACGTCAATACCCTGAACGTCATCCACTACATGCATGACAAGTACTGCTACGAAAAGATCCAGATGGCACTGCACGACAAGAAGGTCACCCGCTGGTTCGCTACCGGCATCGCAGGCCTCAGTGTTGTTGCCGACTCCCTGTCCGCCATCAAGTACGCCAAGGTTAAGGTTATCCGTGATGAGACCGGTCTGGCTGTTGACTATGAGGTCGAGGGCGAGTTCCCCAAGTACGGCAATGACGACGACCGTGTTGACTCCCTGGCCAACCTGGTTCTGCACAAGTTCATGGAGCACATCCGCAAGAACCACACCTACCGTGAGTCCATCCCCACCACTTCCATTCTGACCATCACTTCCAACGTTGTCTACGGCAAGGCAACCGGTTCTACTCCCGACGGCCGTAAGAAGGGCGAGGCTTTCGCTCCCGGCGCCAACCCCATGCACCGCCGTGA
>JAFYLN010000194.1 GCA_017537045.1 Oscillospiraceae bacterium
AAACATCGCCAGCTTCGAGGTTGTTCTCGAGGCTGGCGATGTGTTGTTTATTTTGCTTTACATTCTTTGGGTGCATTCCAAGGCAGCAATGCCTGGATCGCCTTCTCCTGGGAAAGGTCTGCATCCTTAGCTGTTTTCATCAGCCAGGTCAGGTAGCGGTATGGGTCCAGGCCATTTTCAATGGCGGTCTGGATCATGCTGAACATGACGGCGCTGCCGGTGGCACCCTTGGGGGTGTTAGCGAACAGGAAGTTCTCTCGGTTATGTTCTTAAGCACATAACCGAAAGAACTTCCTGTTCTGCGACACGGTCAAAGGAGCAGAGTCCAGTGCGATTGTGTATTCTCTGGTGGAAACGGCGAAAGCCAACGGAATTGACCCTTACCACTACCTGTTCTATACACTGTCGGTGCTGCCCTACTTCGGCAAGTCTCCGTCCCACGAACGACTGGAAACCCTGATGCCCTGGGCGGACGAAGTGCAGCAGCGCTATAACGAGAAACTTCTGCCCGGAACTGAATAACCCCAGAAATACCAACGGCCAGATCCCCAAAGGGACCTGGCCGTGATTCGTTTTGGACGGGTGGTTATTGAGCGGTTACATACAATCTAGTAAAAATGCCCCCTGCACCTCAACACGGCGCAGGGGGCATTGATATATTGAAATACGCTTTACTTATCGCTTCAAAGCTCCATTAGGCTTCGGGACTTCTGCCAGATTTATTTTCTTCATCCGGCAGAAATGAGCCAGAAATTCTTCTGCGAATTTCTTTTCCACGAGAAGCCGTTTGACAGCCACAATATCCCGGAGAATCTGCACAGCCTCAACATCATTGATATATCGGTGTAAGCCCTGACTCCAGGCACACTTGGAAGTATTATTATCGTTGGCATGGTAATTCCAGAACTTGATCTGCAATGCTTCCGCAGGAGAGAGTTCGATGCGATACTTGGAATTGGATCGCACGAACCCTTCGTTCAGGCTGTTGCCTTCGTCTGCATCATCCACCATGAAAACGCCAAAGATAAACCGATCTTCTTCAGACATACCGGGTTTTCTGGTAGTCAACACAGCCAGACTATTCAGCTGAACGTTCCGGAGCTTTTTGGGTTCTTCCTTACGATCACCTTTCAAAACAAATCCAGCGAAGGCCGTCCACTCCTTCAGCATTTGGCTTTCATAGCAAACAAAGCCACCATCACGGCACATATCATCCAACTGATTGCCATCAATCTCGCCATTCAGATACTGGCAGCAAGGGCAATCGGGGTCGCTGCACCAGCTGTGATTGGCAACCTGAATGTTATACTGGATCTGCTTATCAGAACAGGCACCCATATAGCCGATGTGATATTTGTTACTGCCGCCATCACAGAAATTACACTTAAAAGCGATATTGGGCTTTTCGACTTTCTTCGGCGTCCTTCCAACGGATGTACGGTTAACCGTTTGCACATACGAAGAGGAGTGCCAGGAGGCCATGGCCTTGGACTTCTCCTCTGCTTTTTTTGCAAGAAGAGCCTCCGCATTCTTCTGCAACTGAGGGTCAGCAAAGCGCAAAAATGCCGCAAAGGAATCCGGATATGAGAAGGGCTTTTCCTCTCCGCCAAAGGTTACAAAGAACCCAGAGGTATCATGCCGGGAAACGAATCCCTCTCCCCATAATTTATGAATCACAATTTGGTTCAATAATTCCATGTTATCTCTCCTCTCTGGCTTCAATCCTACCGAAGGCCATCTGCATGTACAGACCCTTCTTATCCGGGACAGACACCTCAGGAATGGTCATGAAACCATTCTCGATTCCCATCTTAGCAGATACTGCAAGACACACGGCATCCAGTACATCCTCGTGCTGTTTTGGCTTAAAGCTAGTCAGCACTGGGGCAGCAACCACGCCATATTGCTTCAAAAGTGCAACACGCTCAGCAATTCCCTCTGGTGTGTGTTTGGAATATTGAAGACCCACTCCCCTGTTCAGCATTTGGAATGCCACCTCAGGATGGCTCTCCACAAGCCGATTTTTCCAAGAGGGGTTCCGCTCCAGGAACTGGTCCACCTGTAGGATCATCTTCATAAATCCATGAGACTGGCTCGTCAGCTTTATGCCGAGGATGCGCTCATTTTCTGCGCTTGCTGTTGCATAGTCCTCAATACCCAATACCTGACGGCATGGAACGGGAAAGATGGATGGTTTTCGTCCTGTGGCAAGATACGCCCTCGCCTCCCGATCCGGGCGTTTGGCATCCTCTTCGATACCCTCAGGAAGGCCCACGGGAATGTCAATCAGAACGGCATCTGCATTCAGATAGTAGTTATTTATGTGGGATATATCTGTCAGCTTTCTGACCGCAACCTCTCCATCACGGATCTCAGCCGCCAGCCAACAGGGTTTCATCCAGTCGATGCCAACCACAAAGCAATCTTTCTCCTTGTGGGTCAGCCGCCGGAAAAGCCACAGGAACTCCTCTTCGCACTGCTCGAATCCGGTAAATGCAAACCCCGGCATTGAGCTGAGTGTAGGTTCCTCATCGCTCAGACGAGCATCCATCAATGCCACAAATTCATGATACAGGATAGCATCATCGATTTCAAAAACATGGTCATGCTCTTCCTGCGTCAGTGGTTCGTCCAGATATTTTGCCCAGATAGCATCCTGCAGCGGCTTTTCGATTTCAAGATACTTCGGCAGTTCCTTCTTCACCGGCCGGGTCACATCGGACAAATAGGCCTCGCTGGCGTCATGGAGCAGGCAGGCCAGCTGCAACTTTTCAGAATAACCTCGTTCCTTGGCTTCTCTCATGCAGTTAATGCTATGCTGCCCAACCGAATAGAAGCTCCTGAAGTGACCGTTGGCCCGGCACAGCATGCTCAGCGCATGTGCAATATCCATGATGTCTATCAAATCAGGATCAGGATTCAACGGGTCAAACATGACTCCAGTATAGGTCTTAATGCAACTCATATCATCACCATCCGAGATCAGTTTTGTTTTATTATAGTCCAGCAATTTTATGAAGTCAACGAGGCACTCCGATACA
>JAFYLN010000195.1 GCA_017537045.1 Oscillospiraceae bacterium
ATCGTCCTCGTAGCCCTTCAGGAAGGTTTCGTAATCCTCCGAAAAGTAGGCCCAGATGCCGGAAAAGTTCTTGTTTTCCTTGTTGAACACCGTGTACATGGGGTGCATATCGTCGTAGATGCCCAGACCTTCCGGCGTGAGTGAGGTCCGAAACTCCGGCATATCATTGACGGTCTTGGTCAGCAGCCAGATCATGGCCGGGTACAGCTTCTGCCCCTTCAGATTCGTGATGTCCAGATTCACCACGGCAGAATAGGTGCAGACCACCTCATTTATAAAATGCTCATAGAACTCTCTGCGTTCCCAGTTTTCCAAATCGATCAGGTTGAAAGCCATCATATCACCTCGAAAATAGATAGCATCATTATAACATGAAGCTGAACCCCAGACAATAAAAAATCGCCCCTTTCGGAGCGTAAAAAATGACCCTTGATCTTTGTTTCACAAGATCAAGGGTCATTAGTGGATGATGGGATCACTCATTTTCGTAACCTCTTACTTTCTATAGATTTGTTTTTAGGGGAGTTTGCTTAGTACATTGGACTCACTCCTTTTTTGTATCTTCATAATACAGCCGGATCGGGAAAATTGCAAGATGGGATGTTCCATAAGAATGGACGCAAAAAGTTGGAGAAACTGAGAATGGACAGGAGAAAACAGGTGTGGTATGATATTTATGTTGGGCGGCTTCTGGGGAAGCCGCTTCTTTTTGTAAAGAAACCTCTTTCCGCCGGGAAATGGATATGGTAGAATATACGCAAAAACAGGAGGTTGTGCCATGATAAGAGAATTATTTGAATTTGCAGGATATGGGGAAGCCAAACTGCCGGCCAGACTTTGGATGCCGGATGGGGAAGTGAAAGCGGTATTGCAGATCACCCACGGTATGACGGAACATATGGGACGGTACGAAGCCTTTGCAGAATACCTGTGTCCTATGGGAATCGCCGTGGCGGGCTTTGATCTTCGTGGACATGGCGCAAATCCCGGCGACCCGGAAGTGGCTTCCTTTGGGGAAGGCGGCTGGGCGGCCTCCATCGAGGATATGCAGTTGTTTTATGCGCATCTGCAGGGACGGTTTCCGGGCAAGCCCCACTTCATGCTGGGTTTTTCCCTTGGCTCGTTCCTGCTCCGGGAATATCTGACAAAGTATCCGGACGAGGGTGCGCTGTCCGGTGCCATCATCATGGGAACCGGGCATCAGCCCGGATGGCTGCTGTCGGTCATGGGCTGGATCGTGAAGGGACAGATCAAAAAGGCCGGGTTTGACAGAACCACCGATTTGGTGCGGCAGCTTTCCTTCGGCACTTACAACCAGAAATTCAAGCCCAACCGCACAAGCGCCGATTGGCTCTGTGCTGATGAGGCGGAGCTTGACAAATATCTGAAAGATCCCCTGGTGCGCAAGGACATTTCTTCGGGTCTGTTCTGGGAACTGCTGGGCTCCATGAAGCGGAGCGGACGCGCCTGTGCTTATGGTGGTTTACCCATTCTGCTCATTTCCGGCCAGGACGATCCGGTAGGCAATGGCGGCAAGGGTGTACAGGAGATCCATCGGCGGTTGGTGGCGGGGCATGAAAATGTGACGATCAAGCTGTTCCCCGGGGCAAGACATGACCTGCTCCATGAGGAAAAGGGCGGTGCGGAAGAGGCACGGAAATTGATTGCGGAGTGGATCAAACGATGAAAAAATGGATGTTTCTCCTTCTGGCGGCAATCCTTTTGACTGCCTGTGGGCAAGCTAATGGAAAGGAGCAGGAGGCGATGTATGTGAACATCACGGCGCAGGAAGCCAAGACAATCATGGACACCGAGCAAGGGTATGTGATCCTCGACACCCGGACACGGGAGGAATATGACCAGGGCCACATCCCCGGTGCCATCCAGATCTCCCACGACGAGATCACGGAAAAGGCCGAGGAGGTGCTGACGGACAAGGACCAGCTGATCCTGGTTTACTGCCGCAGCGGCCGCCGCAGCAAGATCGCAGCCGAAGCTCTCGTGGAGCTGGGGTATACGAATATCAAGGAATTCGGCGGCATCATCGATTGGCCCTATGAGGTGGAGCAGTAACCATTGCACCGCCGATGAAAGAAAAACACTATGTCACTAATCAATGTTACGAATCTGACCTTTGCCTATGACGGCAGCTACGAAAATATTTTTGAAAATGTCAGCTTTCAGCTGGACACCAATTGGCGGCTGGGCTTCACCGGGCGCAACGGCCGGGGCAAGACCACCTTTCTGAATCTCTTGCTGGGGAAGTACGAGTACCGGGGTAGCATCTCCGCTTCCGTGGCCTTTTCCTACTTTCCCTACCATGTGAAAGACCCCAGTGTTTTGGCAATCGATGCGGTGGAACAGATGCACCCCGACTACGAATACTGGCGTGTGGCCCGGGAGATGGCGAAGCTGGCTCTGGAGGATGAGGTGCTGTACCGTCCCTACGGAACACTTAGCAACGGCGAGCAGACGAAATTGCAGCTTGCGGTGCTGTTTTCCAAGGAGAACAATTTCCTGCTCATCGATGAGCCCACCAACCATCTGGACATCCGGGGCCGGGAGCTGGTGAGCCGGTATTTGAGCGGCAAGCGGGG
>JAFYLN010000196.1 GCA_017537045.1 Oscillospiraceae bacterium
GGATCTTGTCTTGCCATTACATTCCCTCCACGACACGGTATGATTGCAGGGACTTCATGTAGAAGTCAGAAAACAGTTTTTGACCCTTTGCCCAAAGTAAAAGGTTCTGCTCCGTTTCATCCTTTGCCGAGAGTCCTTCCAATGCTGTCATCGCTCTGGCAAAAGACAATGCACCAAATCGCTTTTCTATAGGCATTGCATCCATGTCTGCACACTGCTTCAGAAAGATGAAAGTACGGTACAAATTGCTGTCTAATATCTTAGCTGCACTTTCCAGCCGGTTTTGTTCTCGGCGCAATATGTCTATCTCACCTTTCACTGGCTCCCTGCGGGCAATTGCAGATCGAATCTGCAATGCATCTTCCTCGCGGACATATTCACTTTTTTTCTTACCCTGCACGGTATACTGCAAATACAGATACTCCTTACCTGCAATCTTCTTCGTCACCAAATATCCTTTTGGAATGAGATTCATCTCCTGCCGCAAGCGGACATCATCAGCAAGGAGTTTTTTGTATTCAACAAGTAATTCATGATACTTCATAGCGCTTCACCTCTGGATATAGTATACCACATTTATCCCCTTGTTGCAACCGTATATTCAATTTAGGTGTTAATTATATAAAGCAGCCACAATATTCTGTGGCTGCTTTTAGCTTTGCGATTATGGAATAAGGATTCCTTGGGTGGCCAAATATGTTTTCAATGCAGTCCAAATTACTGGACCCCACTGCAAAACTCCAGCGACCGCAACATCGCCGCCTTTGTCTTTCACATACTCCCACAACGGATGCTTCTCATCGATATTCGCTTGGATAATCTTCATTATCTCTTTCTCGACAGCAACGCCGTCTTCAGTAGATGCAAATAAATTTTTCAAAATATCGAGCTGCTTCTGACTTGTTTCAAGTTGTCCTCGAAGCAAATCAATATAAGCATTTTGATTTTCGATAATTTTCTGCAACTGGATATTAGTCTGTGCAGTGTTTTCTGCAGTTCTCTCAATCGCTTCTTGTGTGCGACGACGTTCTTCGTAAGCTGATCTTGAAATCTGCTCCATATGGCGCTGGCTCTCATCCATATGCGCCTGCACAGATTTTGCTAACTCGAAGCTCCGAGTTAGATCCAAACTCGGCATGTGAACAGGCTCCAAATTATCAAAAATATTATCGTTCATTGTCTAACTCCTAACTTGTTCTGTATATTGTGTTACAGGATACTCCCGGAAGATCTTCGCCGTGCGGTACAGATACACCAGCTTCAAAATACTGACGACCACCGTACCGATGGCACATCCAAGTATAGCGATTGCGCCAAGAATAGGAAGGATCAGCATGACAATAATGCATCCAAACATACCCAGGAACAAACCGATGTACCACTTCCAAAGGACTTCCCATTTCTCGGACAGTTCATTATCGACTCCGGACAGGACAGCGGAATGCGCCATGTACTCATTATACTCACCTACCATAGCAACAACAGCTGTGGGCAGTGTGAATAAAAGTGTCCAAGTTGCTTCTTCAGTAGTACCGGTAATAATCGCAACAACGGCACTTACACCACCAGCAATCAGGGCACAAATACCTGCAGTGCGATAACGGTCTTCTTCGGAACCCAGCTTCAGGAGAATGGCACCATAAGTAAGGGAGCAAATGGCATTGATGATCTGTCCAGGCATTAACAATCCAGGCAGGATTTTTGCCGTAGTCTCATGGGCCATAATACTGCCAATGGAGCTGGGGATAACGAGCCAGAAGATGATCCAGAGCCATTTACCCAGAACGGGTGCCCGCTTGACGATGGCTGCCTTTCTCATTGCTTCAGCTTCGATATTTCTGATCCGGTAATCAGGCATACTTTCACGGCTTCTGAGTGTACCGCAATTACCCTTAAAGCCACAGGTATCACAGGTTTCGTGGCCCTTATCACGAACACACTTAGCAAGCTCACAGTCACCGCCGAATTGCCTGCCAGGACCAGCCTTACAACCCTGACAATTCAGTTCTTCTCTTTTGGTGCATTCAGCGCATGTCTTACCACAATAGGTTTCTGCCATGATTCTTCCTCCTTTCAGATTTTGGCAACGTATTTATTTAAACAACTGGATAATTGCAAAAACGATAACAAGAATACCGCCTTGCAATAGATACGCTTTTGGATTAGCCCAATTCACTGTCCATCCCTCGCTACGAGGCTTTTTGACGATTATATTTGCATCCTCTTTATTACAGTAAGTAAGTGCACCAGTTGCCTGATACCATTCCTTCACTTCTTGCGCTGTCCACTTTCTTTTCATCTCAGCCTCCGTAGTTAAAAACATGCTTCAAAGTAATACCAATGATCCATGATCTTCATAGTCTTGCCGTGGTTGTCTCCTTCAGCAGACCATTTCCAGCTGTCATGACCGCACTGAGTCAGGTCTGAAACAGTGTTCTGAAATGCCAGAGGAACATCATCCGGCGAGTAATAGCAACCATAGTAGGTATCTCCTCTGGTCGTGATGAGGAACTCTACCATTGAATGTTCCCCTTCCCAAGTGTTGACGTACTTATATCCAAACAGTACCGCATCATCTGCAGGAACACCAGCGTTTAGTCGTAGACCTTCCTCGATATCATCATGATACAGCCTGACAAAGAGATTTGTCCGAACCTGAGGATTACTCAGGAGAAGAGCACTGACAACGAGGATCACTGCCAGTCCGATCCATATCCATTTCCGTTTCTTCATACTGATACCTCCTTAGCCGATATTACGATGTACCGTACCAATATCCGACATTTGATCCAGGATACGATCTACAGCAGGCTGCTTCTCCCGGATCACCTTGGATATGATGACCTCCGTTCCGTAATGCTCACTATGGA
>JAFYLN010000197.1 GCA_017537045.1 Oscillospiraceae bacterium
CTAAGACTTACGTAGAATCTAAGATAGGAGTAAAATCTAAGACTAGGTATATGTAATCTAAGATATTCAAAGCTCTAAGATAGAAGTAAAATCTTAGATTACCTAATCCAGCGCAATATGTTTTGACAATGGCGGCAATTCATGGGGCGGTAATGCGGCGAATTGTTCTGAAAGCATCGGGTTTTGTGGTGGAATGTCCAAATGGAAATCGTGTAAGTGCGATATATTATATATATAATATATAATCATCACTCGTTTTTCCGCTACCCTCCCCCGGGTGGGGGGTGTCCCTCAAGATCATAGATTGATTCATACACCACGCAGCCCCGCCGGTGCTGTTCGTTATCGCCCCAGCAGCCCCGGCCCATCATAGCCGGTTATGGCTGTATTTGTCCGTCAGTCATGGAATTATGGTGTATTCCTAACATTATCCGTCATAATGACCAACGATTACCACAAAACACGGCAAAAATCGCATTTGAGCGCAACAAAAATAAAATTTGGTTGCGTTCACCGTCATTTCATGGCTTCAATCCATCGGTTGTCATCCTTGGCACCGAAAAGGACGGTGATTGATGTACCCATGTCCAGGCCGTCAATCTTGGGGTTCAAATAGTCTCTTTCAATCTCTTTATTTGCGAGCTGCTGCTGCTTGTTGCAGGTCTTGAGGGTCATACCATTGACCGCCGTAGCGAACTTTTCCAGCAGAGCGGCCCGACCGCTATATGCATTGTCCGCCCCCTTGCCTTTCTGGTAACACTCGGCGACCTCTTCCAGGGAATACCCAATGAAGTCACAGAACAGAGGCCACGACACCATACCATGCTGACCATCTCCGTATTCCTCCCGGAATTTCTGGATCTTCTTCTCAAGCTCCTTTTCAGACATCCGAAAGGGAATAGATTTACCGCTATTTCCATTACCAGCCATCGAAACACCCCCAGATACAGCACTTTTCCTTGATTTTCATTCTTACCAACATAAAACCCAATGTCAAGCAATTTCCGAAAATCTCAGTATTTTTATATCTCGATCTCAGATCGTGGTTAAATAATACCAGAAACCACCATAAACCAGCCCGAAAGCAGAACAAAAGCCCCACCCCAGCCAAAAGGAGCCGGAACAGGGCCTATTATTTTACCGGGTATTCTCCATTTATTTTCCCGGCATTTCTCCGGGATTTTTCGGGCCTCGAAAAAAGTTTATTTTGGGGCTTGACAATCGGTTAAACCTATGTTATTATGACCATGCAAGGCGGCGAACAACCTCCACGAAAGGAGGCGGCGCCCATGAGCGTAACAGATACCATCGCACTACTTATGCTTGTGCTTGCGGCTGTTTCTCTGGGAATCCAGATAAAGAAATAACCGCCCCCCGACCCTAGCGAGAAGCGGCAATTTCACCTAACCTTGGTTGACCGCCTTCCCGACTAGCACTCGGGTGACAGCCTTGCCCCTTGAGGGGATCTAGCACATCCCCTCAAGCGGTATTAAAAGTATAACATGATTGGAGGCGAATGTCAATGGCCGAAAGCCAGGCCAAAAAGGATTGGACGAAAGCAAATACAACGTTCATCGGCTTAAAACTCAATCACAATACAGATTCGGACATTCTGGAAGCCTTGCAGGGTAAACAGAAGCAGACCGAAATAAAAAGGCTTTTGCGGATCGCTTTGCAGAGCGAGAAGCAGAAATAAAAAGCTCCGGCAGTGTTGCAGCACCACCGGAGCAGGGGAGAGGGTTGCAGCCCTGTTCCCATACTACCCCAACCACGTGTCACCATAGTCAAGGAGCATTTATATTATAGCCTCCTTGACCTACAAAATCAAGGAGGATTTTTTATGAAATACTTTACCAACTGCCGCACCCTGGACGAGCTGAAAAAGGAATACCGCCGTCTTGCCATGATCCACCATCCCGACCACGGCGGCGACACCGCAACCATGCAGGCCATCAATGGCGAATATCACGAGCGGTTCGAGGTTTTGAAGAAGCAGCACAACACCACCGCCGACGAACACCACCAGACCACCGAAGCCCCCGAGGAATTTATCAATATCATCGCCGCGCTGATCCGTATTCCCGGTATCATCGTTGAGCTGTGCGGCTGCTGGCTCTGGATCTCCGGCGACACCAAGCCCAACAAGGAAGCCTTAAAAGCTGCAGGTTGCCGCTGGTCGTCCTCTAAGAAGATGTGGTACTGGCGGCACCAGGAGGACGGCGCGCATTGGTCACGCGGTAAAAAGACCATGGGCGAAATCCGTATGAAGTACGGTTCTCAGACCTTCGCCGGTTCCAATGCCTCCGGGGCTTATGCCCTGGAAGCCTAAGACGGGAGGCGGAAGAAATGGCCCTGTATTTTATCTTCTGCATCATTCCCACGCTGGCCGCTGTGCTGGATGCCCTCTATAACGGCTCCGGCTGGTACTGATAGGAGGTCGGAGCCATGAAAAAATATCTGGTTGTGATCTATGATTGGGAGGTCGGTTTTGATGATCGGCTTGACTTCACCCGGAAGCGTGATGCAATCGCTCACGCCCGGGCGCAGCTCCGGCACTATGATAGCGCAGCCGTTTTGAATCTGGCAGACCGTTGTATTGTCGCATCCTTCCGGGATTTCCCGGTGGAGTGCATCAGCTTTTAAGGAGGTAAAGCATTATGACATTCGAGACTTTAGCATATATTCACCGCCTCTTAGCGGTAGAGGAAGCCCGGACGAATGAAGCCTATAAAAAATCCCGCGATTATCTGGAAGAACTCAAGGAATCCCGGGCAGATAAGACGACCCGCAAGGAAGCGGAAGAAACCATGGAGAATTTCGACCGCATCCACATGAAAGCATATCACGCCCTGCGTGAGTTCGAGGAACACGAATGGAGGTAATGACGATGAAGCAGATCAAGATCCAGGTTGCCCGGGGTGAGAACTTCACCCCCGCAAGCCTTATGAAGCGTTACGCAGACCAGGCCGGCACCGAGTTCCGCCGTAGCTTCTGGGGAGCCGCTGAGCTGGTCATTGAGGGGCGATTCTATCAGTACCATCACTGGGGCATCACCGCCGAGAATGGCGTTGAGATCGTCACCCTGTTTCTGGAGGAGGTAAAACACTATGATTAAGCTGTATTTTCTGGAATGGGAAAACGGTCTGGTTAAGGCCGGGTTTACCTACAACGGCAAGCGGTATCTTTCCCTTGTGACCTCTCAGAACCGGGCGCGGTTCGTCCGATCCGGCGCAGCCATCACCCGCAATCTGGAACAGCACCAGCTTAGCGAAGCCCAGAGCGCCGCCGTGGATGCCTTTATAACCTCCAACGACTTTGCCGTTGAATATACGGCCCCAATCCTGTAAAGGAGGGGTCGCATGAGCTACCGCAAATATCTGACCCGGTACGGCTCCCCATCTGACACGGGAGAAATCCGATTCAGCATCTATCTGACCGCCCCGGAGAAGCTGACCACGGCCAAGGATATTGTATGGAGGGATAAATACATAGCCGAGGATATAACCCGGCTGGAAACCGTCCTGGAAGCCCTCAGAGACTACCGCCAAGCCCTCGCCGCCCGGTATGGCGAATTGGAAACCATGCCATATACCCGGCTTTTGAAGCTGGAGCGGCACCCCCATTGGAAAGGCCACATCGAGTACATCGTGACCATTACCCGGACATACCCGGATAAAACTGTAATAGACGAACTGCGGGAGGTATTCCCGGGAAAGGAGAGAAAGAAAGCCTTTGAACGCACCGCCGAGCTTTTGAAGCAGTACCCCGGAATCCCTTACGAAAAGGATATAGAAAAGCGTTCATGGGAAAGATAAAAAACCGCCCTTGATTCATTTTCTTCGCTCATTTAGATTTCTCCGTTTCTTCTGCAATGCAGTGCTCCCAGTACAAAAAATGGGAACCGGCCAGAAAACTGGCCGGTTCCGCTGGTTATTTTAAGCGTTACGCTTTTCTTCTTCAGGTACATTCTGCCCCTCTGCAGGAGTAGGGACATCATAGGGATTGAAGATATCTGCTGTTTCGGACCACATTGAATTTAACCTCCTCTAAGGCCACGGCGCACCTTCTCCAAAAATGCAAACCATCTTGTAGCCTCACTCGTATCATACAAGATTTCAATCCCCTTGTCAAGTACTTACACCCGTGTCATAGTCGCCTTCCTGAAAATTCCTTGGCTCTGATATTATCCGCCAATTTTTGTATTCTATCTGCAAGCTTCGTCAGGAGCTTCTTTTTTCTTTGGGTTTTCTTTGAAATTTTCCTCATCCGCTTCCGCCATTTAAAGAAAAGCCAGATTGCATTAGTATATCTTTTGTCTTTGCCTTCACTATTTATAAAACATATGTATGGATACAACATCCATATCATTGAAAGATAAGTTTCATGCAAAGATTGGTACACTAATTTCTCGTCAGCCAATCTATATCGACAGTTCATACCAAACCACTCCAAGTGGTTCAGCAGATCATAGATACTGTTAGTTAGATCCGTTCGCAGTATGGATTCATTGCGAATACGCTGTTCCCCGGTTTCTTCATCAAACTCGATAAACGCATTAGCAGATTCATCATGCAGCCGTCTGCAGTTGACGATAACACTGCCGTCGATTTCATTTAGTTTTCTCTTGAATTCATCCGGATCGGTTCCTGCTTCTTCCAAAAATCCTTTCAACTCGTTACTATCAAAATGCTGAAGACTATTCATGTCTTTGAGCACCGCGCGGATATGGGCTGACACCCCCGCGCCCTTAAAAACATTGTTAAGGAATCTGTTTTCTTTGAGGATAACATCCGCATAATACAGCGCCAGTTCACACGCAACAGTTTTCTTATTTCGATTCTTTTGGTAAAAATAGGCCAAAAAGGCACACACTACAGAAATCACGGTAATAGCAACCATTGCGGTATCAGCCAGAATTGAAACCATCTTTACCAATGCCTCTTCCGAAATATTTTCTATGAGAGCCATCCATATCCCTCCCCTTTTCTAAAAGTAATCGTATCATATTCATATAGAGTTGTACAGGAAAAATATGGAATTTTGCACTTATTTATTCATTTTTGTCGAACTGCCCATCCGGGCGGCCTCCTTTATTTACGAAAATACTTCATACAGCTTTTCTGCCGCATCATAAGTGATGCCGTAGTCCTGCTGCCATTTCTCACAGGTGCGTTTCTTCTTACCGTTTCCACTGATGTAATCCTCATGATCCCGGTAAAGCTTTACATAGTCCGCGATACCATATCCCAGAGCTTTCAACTCGTCGATGTTTTCACGCTGACTGTCTGAGACATGCTGCTTGATCAGGACGGTCTTTTCCGCTTCGGAAAGGCCGGATGCCCCAGCAATGGTTTCGGCCTTCTGGATGCTTCTGGGGTTTGCGTAACCTGCTTCCGGCTCAATGCCGGTCAGAAGCCTTTCCGCATAAAGAAAGTCCTCGTGGCTCACTCCGTTGTCTCTGGCTTCCAGATATTTCGCCGTGGTGCCGGTGGCAAACTCCCGCACGTCGGATTTCGCATCTTTGCTCATGTTAGAGTAGGCATTGTATGCGGTGTCCAATTCACGCATCCAGCGATCCACGATAGCCTGATCGTGGTTTTTATCCCATGCAGAATCAAGGCTTGTCATAGCGCTATTGATATCGGAGTTGGTGATACGGCGCATAATATATGCTGCTGTATCTTTCGGCTCGCCCCCTGCGGCATCGTTCATCCAGTTAGCGGAATATCCTTCGTGATCCTGGAACGTTGCTTTTTCGGCGGTTTCTCTGGCATAGGCGTAGGCCTGAGTAATGGCCTTTGCTTTCTGCTCGTCGGTTATAGCCTTGTAATCGTCGCTCAGAAGCATTTCCACAATCAGTCGCTTGGATGTCTGCCCCTGCGTTCTTGCCATGGTCTGGTACTGTTCCTCTGTGAGCCGAATATTCGCATGAATATTACCGTGGATATCGGTATAGCTGACAATTTTAGAGAAGCTGGGAGGCGATACATTCTCGGTCTGTACTCTATTGAGGCGGGTAATTTCTTTCGTAAGCGCATCATCCTTGACTCTTGTTTCAGAAGATGGGCTAAACATAGCCGCCATAGCACGCTCCAGAGGACTACCTTCGTTCTTCACCGGCTCTCCCCATTCATTAAGTTTCTCCGTCTGATACAGATCCAGACCAGGAATCCTCTGGGATGCACTGGAAAGAGCGCGCTTTACGGTGGCTTCTGTTTTGTTGTCGGTGTTGATATAAGTGCTGGATTTGGTTTCCTCTGTGCTTTGCTCGATCTGTCCAAAGATAGTCGGGAGGCCCTGGAACATATAGGAGGTTGCAGCGTTCAGAAAGAATGCCATCAGCTTATCGCCGCCATCCTCCTCGTATGCCACATTATCGATAATGTTGTTGAGGTTGCTAAGCGTACTCAGTTCCAATATCGGGTCAATGGCATCAACGGCAACATCCTTTAAGCTTTCCACCAAATCCCAACCGTCAACATCATCATTTGCTCTGTCTGCCTGTGCTGTCCACTTGTTGTAGGCGTTGGCGCCGATGAACAGCGGGATCATAGCGGGGGCCAGCCATGCCACACCATAGCACTTATCGCCGATCTGGATGGAATAGCTCTGTACACCTTCCCGGAGTTCGTCTTCATCATCAACTTTTCCGTGGAGCTTCACACCGGGCACCATTCCGGCGGCAAGCATGGCACCAATCCCCATAGCGGCGGTGCCGGTAAGTCCTGCGCTGATATCATTCACCACATCAGCAGCAGATTTTTTTCCGCTGTCAATATCGCGCTTGGCTGTGAGAAGTGTTTTACCGAGAGCCAAAGGGTTGTATTCCATTGCTCTGACCACGACATTTGCTGGAGTTCTCAAAAACGGAACAGAGCCTTTTTTCAGGATATTCAAAATTGGATCTACGACGCGCCCGTGCTTAGGCTTAAATGTACTTGTTACCCAATCGGAAAACTCGTTGCTGTCGTTAAAGGTGGCTTTCTGCGCCTCCTTGATAGCATACTGCCGTGCATCCTCCAGAATGCCGTTCGGAACTTCACCGTTATGAATCTGATCCGCTGTGTACCCTCTAGCTTTCATAAAGCCGGCCAGAGCGCGGGCATACTCGCTCCGTTTCCAGATCATATCCTCTTTTTCCATGAGGGTACGATTTCCCTTTGCCAACTTATCGAGGAATCCAGGAAGCATCTGTCGGTTTTCTTCAATGGCATTTCTGGCTTCATTTCCCGTGGTGCCGGAGAATCCCATGCGCTCCTGGATATCCTGATCCTTTGCATCCACTTTCGCCCACGCAAGAAGATCAATATCTTTCTTGTTGGTGCCGAGGATGGATGCCGTTCGTTGTTCTTGCTTCAAGAATACCTTTTGTAAAACAGCCGAGATATCCCTCTTCACTGCAGCATAGGGTTTCCATGTGCCGGTACTGATAAAGTTTCTTCCGTGGGTTTTTGCGTTGCCCAGCATCGCCAGATTCCGCCATGCATCCCATGCCTCACCAAGAGTAGGTTTGATTTGAGATGCAACATCCTTATAAATTGCGTTTTCAATTTCCCGCCGTTCCTCGTTCGTTGTGGCGGTGCGGAGCTGCTGTTCCAGGTCTTTGTCGATGATTCTTGCAGAATCAATCTGCTGTCTGGCAGACCGCCCCTTGTTGATATCCTGTACATATCGTGCCACATTTTTCTGAACGGTCATAACCCGACCTTCGGGTGTCATTCTCCGCAAAAGGCTGAACATTTGCAGATTCCGACCGGACATATTCGCCAGTTTTCCCAGATCCACAAGGAGGCTGGATGCCTGATCCTGCATTTCCGGGTCGGCTGCATATTTGGTGTAGAGTAAAAGACCCTGTTCGATATCGCCATTCTGAATGCGGTCTTCGGAGGCATTCCGGGAGATTCTAAGGCGCGTTTCTTCTTCACCTGCTTCTCCGATTGCCTCGGCTGCGTTGTGCAAGGATTCTTGGTTGGAGCGAGTGTCAAAGCTCAGTTCTTTGTCCTGAATCAGGCTTTCGATCTCGCTCGCCATGTGGTCGGGTGTAACCTCAGCAGCATAGGCATTGGCAGCAAATTCGGTAACACGCCTGCCGTCAGAATCCCTCTTGGGTACTTCCATGGGACGGAGATCCGTCGGTCTGTCTCTTTGGACGTTTCCATCGTAAAGAAGATTGTTATATTCTTCCTTGCCGGAGAAATTCCGTTCTGCCGCGCCGGTACCCTTGGTGGTTACAGGCCCTTGTCCTCCGGGTGCATCTGCTGGTACCGTGCCAAGGCCGTCTCCATGAAGCTGCGTTTCGCCGGAGCTTCCTTCTGTGCCGCTTCCGCCCAGCTCTGTTGCCAGTTCGCCGGGTTGGTACTGCCGGTACTGGGAGAAGTCGGACTTGTCGGGGATTCGACCCTTGCCGTCTCGCTGCTGGTCGTAGGCTTTAACTGCTTCATCATATAAACCCTCCTGTGTCTGCTGATACCCGGTGTCGAACATACTGACCTCCGTTGCCGTCTCAGCAGCCATATTCATATTCACATCAACCAGAATGTCGATGAAATCACGGATTTGCTTACCGCTTCGGTTGTTGGATTCCAGGAACAGAGCCAGATTCACGGTAAGGCCGTCGTACTGTGCCTCGGGGCCGTTTTCGCCCATGGTGAGCTGACCGGCGGCATCGGAAACACTCTGCTTACCGCCCTTGGCATCCAGATAGAGGTTGACCGCATTGGTAACAGCACTTTGCAGGCCAAAGTCCTGCACTTCACCCCTTGCAATCTCGGTCTGAAGCTGTGCAATCTTGCCAGCGGTACCGACCATGGCATTGGTGATGTTCTTGGCATTGTTGTCGGTGCTCTCTGCCAGACGTTCCAGCAAGGCCGTATCATTATAGGCATAGTGGAACAGGGCGTATTGCATCCGGCGGACACCGGCCTGCGATACCTGGGAGTTGCCCTGCATAACGGTGTCCTGTTCGCCAGCCGGGACAACCTCCGTTGTAAAGTGCTGAATAAAATCACGGTTCTGCGCCGTGTTCAGATCTCCGTCCTCGCCGACAGAAAGATACTGGATAATGTCGCCCATCTTGGAGGCATCGATCTTGGCGGTCTCGGTGGGAGAATTGGTCTTAACACCGGTCTCGTTCAGAGCCGTTGCAAGTCCTGTATAATTATCCACCCCGTTCGTGATTCTGACGAGGACAGGATTTGCAGGCAGAGTAGCCGGATCAATACCCAGCTCCGCCGCCTTTTCCGTAATAAACTGCTGGTATGCGCCGCCGTTGCCGGAGTTGTAGGCCATTCCGATTGCATTGACACGGGCATTTCCACCGACAACAACACCGTCGCCCCGGATAATAGGCGCACCGTTTTCGGCGGTGGCACTCTCAGCCAGCAGCGCGGGGTTGAGGTTCTGCGCCATCTTGTTGATCTGGATCTGGCTTGCGGTTCTGGTTCTGTCTCTGGGCTGCAGCTCTGCCGGGTATGCGCTGTTGACGTTGCCGAACTGGTCGTTGGAGGTAATCAGAGATTCCGCTGGGACGACTGCATACTGGAACGGTACCGCCTGGTTGTCGGAAGTGTAGGTAACGCCGGCATTGCCGACGGACGCACCCAGCTCCGGGGAGATGGTATTATCATACCCTGCGGCCGGGGCTGTGTCAACGGCTGCTTGCTGAACAGGTTGAACACCCATTGTCTCAGCCAGAGCCGCTTCAAGCTGCTGCATCTCCGGGGTGGCAGGCTGTACCTCCTGTTGAGGCTCCACCTGGGGCAGCTCTGCGGCTACCGCCTCCATGATCTGCTGTCCTTCATCCACCGCAGGAGCCGCAGGGACGGCCTCTACCGGGACTTCCTGCGTAGCCTCCGCAGTTACCTCCGGGGTTGTGTTTGCGGTCAGATTGCCGACGAGTGCCGCACCGCCGCCGGAAACACCGCCAGCGAAGCCGGACACAGCCGCCGTCTGTAATACCTGGTTCCATACATCGTTGTCGGCCTGTTGTTTGGCTTCCTCGTAGCTGGCACCGTTGGCAACCAGCTCGCCAATCGTCTGATTGTAGGAGGATTTTTCCCTGAGAATCGCCGCCTCCGCCACCATGGAGCCGAACAAACTCAGCTCCTCGGTGGTGATTTCGATTCCGGCTTGCTTGAAAGCCTGCGCCAGCACCGTTGCATCACCGGCCTTTGCCACCTTAAACACTTCGTCCATGGGGATCTTTTCGGTGATGTACTCCATGCCAGCCTTTGCGATACCCAGCGTGACGGCCTGTTGGGGAGATGCGCCCTGTTTGGTGGCCTCACTCATGGTTTGAGAAAAAGATCCGGTAGCCGCCAGAGCTGCACCACCGGCAGGGCCAAGGGCCAGACTACGGCTGATGGAGTCCGCAAGGGTCATAATACCCTGATAGCCGACAGAGAGGAACTTCCGGCCTGCACCGCCGTCCTCGCCCTCAATGTTCTGTGCCGTAGCCTCCCGAACCGTTCCGGCATACAGGTTGAGCGTATCGCCGGGGGTGTAGGCTTCCAGCGCATTGTAGCGCCCGGTTCTGTTAAATGCTTCATTTACGCGGCCCAGCGTACCCAGAACACCGCCGATGCCATTAGCACCGACGGACAGGATATTGTGACCCACCGCACCGGGAACGGTACCGACTGCGGCGGTGGTGTCCTCCACGATTTTCTGTGCATCCTGTTCATGCAGAACACGGCTGTAACTTTCTGCCAGATCCTCCAGCCGTTCTTCTCCGTACTTCTCCATAAGCGCGGAGTAAGGCTTGGCGGTTTTGTAGGTCTGGAAAATATACCGCAGCGGATTGGAGACCGTCAGAGGATCATCCCGGACATCACGACCGCGGACATACTCCTCCAGAGCCGCACGATCCTCGTCACTCCAACTCTCGATCTCTTTCATATCCGCATCCCGGGCACGCTGATCTTCTTCTGCCTCCATCTGCTGCCTGTAATGCTCCACCATGGCATTGAGTTCCCGTTCCTTGGAATCGGTGGGGATCTGCTGACCGGCACCAATCAGAGCATCAGAAGCAGATACACCGGGAGTAGAAAAAACGCGCTGCATCGCTTGATCCAGAGCGGTTTTATTCGCCTCACCAAGCCTCTGCTTGTGTTCATCAGATGCAACGTAGTCGTCATAGGCTTTCTTGGCATCATCGTGTTTTTGCTGGGTGGTTCTGGTGTCCACAGCCTCCTGTTGGGCAGGGGCGGCATCCTGCGCGGGTTGCGTCGCCGCTTGCGCAGCGCGTTCCGCCTCAATTCTTTTTTGTTTTTCAATTCTTTTTTTCAGAAAACTGCTAATTTCTGCCATGTCACACACCATTTACTTTATCGCCATCATGTTTGTTTTATTGGAACCAACAGCGCCGCCAGAATTTTTCTTCTTTGGTTCTTCAACGGAAACATAAGTTATTGTTTTTCTCGCAGGATCAACAACTTCTTTCACTTTATCTTCGAGAATTAGGTTTCCTAGTTCTTCGTAAGTAATGCCTTTCCCTCCCGTTGCTCCTTCAATTTTTATTTTTTCATCATTGTGGCTGTTCGTAACAGCGTAGTTTTCTCTCATACTGTCTTGAACATAATGCGCATAGGCTTCTCTTGTCGCATTATCAAAAACACCGTTTTCAGCAAGGTTTTTGCCCTGTGCGTTAAGCATCTTCTGAATTTCTAGAACTCTGTTTGTGTCATAAGTAGTTCCCGCGGTTCCTCCGTCACCACCACCGCCGCCTCCTCCGCCGGAATAACCACCACCGCCGCCATAGTAAACGGGAGCATAAGCGCCGGTACCCTGTAATCTGTGGATCTGATCCTGGGATAAGCCGTACAGTTTGCCCAGTACGGAGTAATTGTTCTGCTTCGCCAGCAGATTGCCCACGGTTTTCTGCTCCTCGATAAGTGCCTGTTCCTCGTCCTCTGCGGCATCGTAAAGCTCCTGGTTCCGCTCCTTGTCGATGTCGCCCTGTGCCTTGGAGATGGTTTCGCCCAGAGCATGGGTGAGGTCGGCTTTTTTAAGCTCGGTTTCGGCATCCTTGCCCAGTTGCAGCTTACGTAGATCCGTGAGTTTTTCGGTAAGGCCGGTTTCGCGTGCCAGCCGCGCCCGGATGGAAGCCCCGCTGCCCTGGCCGTAGGCATTCTGAACCTCCTGGTAATTCTTATTTTTCTTCAATGCGTCAACATAGGCATTGGTCAGATTCTTGTCCGTTTTCCGGACTGCGGCCTCCTGCTGGGCATCCAGCTCGGACATACTCTCCTTGTGGGCAATTTCTGCCTCCTGCTTCTGACTTTCCAGCTTCGCATCGTAGATCTTGTTAATATCTTCCTCGTTTTTCAGAACACCGTCCCACGTAGGAGAAGTGGTGTCCGGGGTGACGGCAGCACCCTGGGCGATGGCATTGCTGATGGACATATCGCCCTTGCCAGCCATGAGGGAAGCCGCGGACTCCCGCAGGCTCCGCAGTTGTTCTTCCTCGGCCTTGGCAGCATCATAAAGAGCCTGCGCCCGAACCATGTCATTGTCGGCCTGCGCCTGCTTGATCTGAGCCTCGTATTTCTCGGCCAGCAATTTCCGCTGCCGTTCATACTCCTGTTCTGCCACGGCCTGCTGATTATTCAGCGCGGAAACATTCTTCTGCTGCTGGTTGCCAATGGTAAGCCGTGCCTGCGCACCGGCTCCGCCGTTACCCAGACCAGGGGTAGAAATAGAGGGGGTAGACTTCTGAAGGTGGCCGGAGGAACGCTTCCCCTCCACATAGGCACGCTTCACATAGTCGGAGGTCTGCTTCTGGGTGTTCTGCTGCCCGGTGGTGAGCTGCTTAACGCTGTTGTCGTAGCCTTGCTGCAGGGCTTTTTTCTGAGAGTCCAGAGTGCCGTCGTAGAGCTTGTTAATATAGGCATCTTCATTCAGAGCCTTGGTTGCAGAGGTATCATAAAGACTTGCCACGCAAATCCTCCTTTCTTAGAACAGCCCGTAGGGGGTGGAAATCGGCTCAAACTCCGCCGGAACCAGATCCCGGACGGAGGCCAGAGCATTGTTGTACTCGGTCATCATCCGCATGGAAAATTCCGTATCTTCTCCGCTCCGCAGCAGTGAGGCCAGATAGAACGGAAGCAGGCTCCAGCACAGGGTATCATCCAGAGGAATAATCTGTGTGAAGTCCGGCTCCTTGCGGTTAAGTGCCAGCAGCGGTGCCGGAGTGGGTCGTCCGCCTGCGGTTCTGTCCGCATTGCTGGAATAGAGATAAAGGGCCGGGAGCGCGGTGTTGAGGATGGAGATCGTGCGGATCTCATACTCCCGGGTATCTGCCGTCTTGGTGGCACCGGTGGACTCGTTCGCCTCGTCCATCAGGTCAATAGCGGCATCATATACTTGCTGTACTGTGACCATAATTTCCTCCTTACTTTGCCATGGAACCGAAGCGGATTTTCTGATCGTAGCTCAGCACGGTCGCCGTAGCTCCTTCCGCCTCCACCCGGAATACCAGTTTGTAGTAAACAAACTTCTTTGCCTTCAGCCGGATTCTGTGAATCTTCGGGGTGTTGTTGGTGTCAAAGGTGAAGTGTTCAAAGTTAAGATTGCTGAAATCGAAAATATTGCTTGTGACAGTCTTTTCGGTGTATTCACTCCGGCGGTCTGTTTCGGCAGTAACAACCAGCTCGGAATGTGCCTGGGGCAGAATGGAGAGGTAGATTTCGCTGTTGAACTTCCGCTGGAAGTCAGCTCCGAAATCCATGTAGCCGGATTCCCACAGAGCCTTGATGCTCACAGGTTCGCCGCCGGCAGCAGCCGGGGCATCCTTGGTGGCGCTGTCGTTGAAACAGAAAACCTCCGTGCCGTTGGCAAAGAACAGATTGCCGCCGAATACAAAGGCATTGGCAATGTCCTTGAAAAGCTCACCCCGGTAGATGCACCAAATATCATTTTTCGCCAGATCGTAGCGGTTCACCAGCACCGTTCCCAGATCGTCGTTGAGGAACACATAGTAGGTCTTTTCGAAATCGTTGTCACAGGTGACGAATCTGTGAATGTCTGGGGCGTTCCGCAAGGATCTCTGCACCAGATTGGAGACCCGCTGTGCGTACCGCTCGTCCTGGTAGTAGGAGGAAGTGATCTTCCACTCATAAATTCCGTTCTGGGTAATGGTTCTGGGGTAGTTTCTCACCGTGCGGACTTGTCCTACAACATCGTTGCCGAACTCACGGTTTGCAGACCGCAGATAGAATCCGGCGGTGGTGCTGCCGTCCTCCGTGGTCACAGGCTCATAGCTGAAGGTGTAGGTACCGTCCCGGGTAAATACCAGAAGTTTGCTGTAATGACGGACAAGGCCGGTGACGGATGCGCCGGTCATATCTACCTTGGCTTCGTTCAGAACCGGGAAATACATGGGGGTGGCTTCGCCGTTCTGGGTAACACCGGTGTAGTAACACACATTGCCCTTGCCGCCCACAAAAAGCCGGGTGTCGGTGGAACCGTTGTAGGCTTCCACCAGAGGCATACCGATGATCTTGAGCCGGGATTTCTCGGTGTCCGGGGCATAGGTGTCGTAGGTGAACTCCACATTGCCCACGCCCTTCTCCGGGGCCTCCTTGAATGTGAAAGTGTGGGTACCCATGTCATAGGCTCCTACGTCGGTTGTTTCCCGCTCAATGTTGTCGATGATGATTTTCTCAATGCTTCTTGCTTCCTCCGGCAGGACGTAGGCCACGGCCTCACCGTCTGCGCTGTAATCAATGCGCCGGAGGCTGGAAAGCATATTGATCTCCTCGATGGTGGTACCGCCGCCGGAGGGGGATGCACCGGCGATCACCAACGGCACATACGGCTCCTCGGCAACAAAGCCGCCGTCCCGGTAGGTGACGGTATTAACCTTGCTCATAACCCAGAGCTTGCCGCCAAAGGCAAAGATCTTCACCATGGGTTCCTCTGCGCCGGTCAGTCCCAAGGCGCCGTCCTGTCGGTAGCTGGTCGTGTAACCGCCGGTTTCGTCGCGGATATAGAGCCAGATCCGGTCGGTGCCGTCGGCAAAATCCACCACCAGTAAATGCTCCTCGGTGCTGTTCTCGCTGATGTAACCGGCCCAGCTCGCCAGAATGGGGGCGGGGTCTCGTTCCTCGGCAAAGTCCATCCGCTGCACACCCGGCCGCATTTTCAGATTGAAGCCGTCGGTAATGAGGAAATTAACCATTTCCGATGCTTCGCCCATTTTCAGCTCCGTAAAACCGTCCGCTGCTTCGTTGATGCCGAGAAACTTGTCAACGGTAAACATTTTACTCCCGGATTTCATGGTCGTCCTCCTCGCTGTAAGAATAGATGTAGATCTCCGCCCGGGGATTCTCTTTGTCGTAGAGAACGCGGCTCCTGTCCCGGCTGCGGATCGTCTTTCGGTCGTCGTCCTTCAGAATACCGTTGGAAACCAGAATGTCGTCCAATGCTTCGTAAAGGTTCAGATCGTCCTTGCGGTGCCAGGTTGCGGTATACAGCTTGTACACCAGCCATACCGGCCCCTCAATGGGTTTAGGCGGCTTGGGGTGGAGGTACTGCACCGCCTTAAATGCGTAATCCGTTGTGGATTTTCCGTTGCGAATAAACTGCTTGGCATACTTGCCGCATACTTGGCAGCGCTTACCGCACCCGGAGATGCGGTGTGCGTTCTTCTTGCTTCGGGGATCAAGAGGGATTAAATATTGGGCAATCAGTTCCATTCACGCCCTCCTTTCTATGCAAAAAGAGCCAGAGCAGCCCCCGGAAAAGGGTCTGTTCTGGCTCTAAGCTCTAAAAATATTTATAGTAACTTTATTCTATCCCACATATCGGGATAAATCTAGGTGTTTTTCTGCTTTTTCTTCTGGTTTTTGGACTTGCTTTCACTTCGGACAATACACTCTTTGCCCGTCGGACACGGCCTGCGCTTTCCTGTAATCAGAAAATAATTACAGCAGGCAGAAAACCGGTTATACCCTCCGAAATGATCGCAGCCCTCGCAGGGATGTTTTTCAGCCACAGCGCAGACCTCCTCTCTTAATCAAACGGCAACTGAGCATCATCGTCGTCAATAACGGCGAAATCACCGCCATACTGAGGGGGAGAGTAACTACCGCCGCCGTAGCCGTTGTCGTAACCCCCAGCAAAGCCGCCGTAGTCGGTACCGTTATTGCCGTAGCTGTTTCCGTTGTTGCCATAGGCATTTCTGTTATTGGAATAGCCGGAATTGTTATTGGAGCTGTTGTCGGATTCGCTCTTGGTGCTGCCATAGTAGCAGTTATCCGCAACGACCTCCGCAGACTTGCGCTTGTTGCCGTCCTTGTCGTTCCAGTTGCGGATCTGGAGCCGACCTTTCACGACGATCATACTGCCTTTTCTAAAATACTTGGAAACAAATTCACCGGTCTGCCGCCATGCGACACAGTCGATGAAATCCGTCTCTTTCTTGCCGTCCTGGGCAAAATCCCGGTCAACGGCAACGGTGAAACTGGCAACAGCAATGCCGCTGCCAGTCCTCCGCAATTCCGGGTCGCGGGTCAGACGACCCATAATAGTGATACAATTAAGCAATTATTTCTTCGCCTCCCGAAATAATTTACCTTCCACGTAGATCTTGCAGCCGCCGCACTTTGGCATCCATGCACTCGCAGACCTGGTCGTTGATGTTGAAGATCAAGCGGAGCTGTTCTAACATGATCGTAGCATCGGCAATCTCCTCCGCCAAATGAGGAAAGTTCTCACCGCCGCGCAGGATTTTGCAGATTTCTTTCTGACATTCAGAAAGTTCCTCAATGGCGACGATCATTTGTGCCCTGTCGCCCCAGACTGAAAGAGCCTTGGAATAGACCTTGCGCCGCTCCTCGTAGGGGATGTACCGGGGAAGCTCATCGTCCCTGTCCTCGTACATTTTCAGCCGCGCCCGGAGTTCTGCGGCTACCCAGCCAGCGGTATACAGGGTGGCAATAATACCCTCAACGGTTTTGTTGCCATCAAACAGCCATCCTTCAGAAAGGACATTCCCGATTTCCTCGTTGTCGAGGTCGAGAATGGGTGTATTGGGGCCAAGGGTGTTCAGAATGGCAGAACGGATATAGTCGAACAGGGTAACGTCCACATTGGCGGAATCAGATCCACCACGCAATACCCATGCTTCGCCATCCTTGGCATAAAACAGATTCAGCGCACTTTCCAGATTGGTTTTCGGCGCATCCGTGGTCAATCGCATCATTGCATAACCTCCATAATTGTACAAATATCCTCCGGGAAGGAGCTGCCCTTACCGTACCAGCAATCGGTGTCCGGCTTATAGAGCCAGTCGCCGTGCAGATCGTAGGCCGGGACTGCGGCCTTGGGAGTAATCCGCATGGTGCCTCGGAAATCCTTATATCCCTCCACGGAAATAAACTGATTGCCGACTTCTGCAACCTCCCGGAAGAAAGCTGCCCGGGAGCGATGATACTCCCGCTCGCTTTCTGCGACCGTAAGATCATGCTGCAGCTCCGCCTTGTCTTTTCGTAACCGCTGGAGGCTTTTCGTCAGATCCCGGAGGGCCTGTGCCGCCATCTGCGGCAACAAACATTCCTCGCCGCCTGCTTGGTCACAAAGGCCCTTTACCTTACATTTCTTGCAATTCTGGGTTTCCAGATGCCGGATCAGAATGTCGGTTCTCATTCGGATTCCTCCTTGACCTTATATCCGCTGAGCTTCCGAAGCTCCGGTTGGATATGATCTTTATAGATTTGCACGATCCTTTTCGCTCCTGCCGGATAGGTAAGCTCGATGCAGCAGGCAATGTCATAATCAGAAACACTACCGTCAAAATCGGTATCTTCCAAAGCCTCCTCAATAGCTCTCAGTACAGCATGGTCGTTTCTGTTTGCATGACAGGCTTCCTCAATGTGCTGCATATCATGGCAGGAGAGGCGTTTATAACCATAGCCATCATAATCCTTCAGCCATTCGATCAAACACTTATAGGTGGCATCTCCATCCACTATGCTCCTGTTGCTGAGCTTATCAAGGAGATAGCCGGAATCAAACCGTGAACAAAGGGTAATAAAAGTCTCGTGATCTGGCGTGGGTGTCCAACCATAAGCATAGCTGCCGCAGTCGGATTCGATGGAAAGGTGGTAATTTTTAAGGTCGAAGTTGAACCGCGCCCAAAGGCAGGAACCATAGTCTGTGTCGTTTCTGGTCTGCCGAAATGAAACGGTCATAATTTCGGGGTTTTCGATAGCAACAATAGGCATTGTAGACCTCCTAAAATATAGATATTTGGTCGCCCACCATAGCAACGAACTTCGGCGGGTTGTCCAGCATGGACCACCGAAAGCTCCTGTCCGTGGGTATTCTTCTTTCGTCCTCCATTTGGAACCGCCGATCAAAGTCGTGTACGGTGTGTCCGTCCGCCTTGAAAGAAATCGGGCTGTCCAGATCCCATTTCAGCAGCAAGGCCCAATGGTCGGGCCAGTCCCGGCGCAGGGCGCGGAGCTGGTCGATGCCCTGGTTGTGGCAGAACCAGCAGCCGTCCCGGCAGGAGGTTTCATACGACGGCCCCAGCATATCGTTATACTGGCAGTACAGGCCGCACAGATCCTCGTCAATGCCGAACTCCACCAGCGGCGCACGCTTCCGCTCACCCAGCTGTCCGAACCGGGCAGGCTCGTCGGCAGCAATGCCGAGGTATTCCACAATATTTCTGTCTTTGCGCCTCGTGGGGCGCTCAGTTGAAAACACAGGTTGTCTTGAGGTCTTGGCACCACTTGACTCCGTTCCCCCTCCGGGAGAGAGGAAATCCCTTGATTGCCGAGCCAATGAATTTTGAGTTTCTGACACCAGTTGACACCGAGGGTTCCAGGAAATCCCTTGATGCTCCCTTGGATGCGGTGCATAGGCACTCCGTTTGAGTCCGGCTTGACACCACTTGTGCCACAAATCCGGGAATCCGAGGATTGTTCCCTGTGACAGGACCCCCCCCCCCCCGCATTTTTCCGCTTGGGGATGTGGTAGAACATCTGCTCATAGGTTCGCTTGGAGCCGTCCGGGTTCTGGGCGCATAGGTGTTCGACTTGGATTCGGTACATATCCCAGATCTTTTGATCCATCCGGGCCACGAACTCCTCCATAGGCGGGAGCCGTGCGGAAATGGTGTCCGTTGCCCAAACATCCGTCGTGGTGATCCGGTCAAGGGGCAGGCCGCGGGATTTGATAACTTCCAGCATCTTGAGGCTGTCTTTTCCGTGGGAGATTCGGGCTATGTATTGAGTGCTGTCGTCAATCATCCCCGAACCTCGCTTTCGTAACAGCTATCGGAAATTCCTCAATTTCACTTGCCCACAGGCAGCTACCTTCGCCGTTGAGCTGCTCCCAAATCAGAGGAAATCCGCCGATGCCATCAAACAGGCTTGCCATAGTAACATCCCGCTCATAGCAGGCACATAGCCGTTTCAATACCCATTTCCAGGGCGGCAGGGCAATGGAATTACCCAGAGCTTTATACCGGGGAGAATCAGCCTCTTTGTGCTTCTTTCCCTTGGAATCCATCCACTCCCCAATATCCGTCCAGCCGTCCGGGAATCCCTGCAGCCGCTCACATTCCAGCGGTGTTAATCGGCGGACGATACTTCGCGAACGAACCACTTGATTGCAATTCAAGCTAAAACCGCCGCTATCTTTTGCCTGCATCGTCCCGTTCAGATCTGGGTATTCAGTACCGTTTCTGCAATCTACGCCAGCAACCAACATATCATTATAGGCATCCTGCCCGGTATAGCTTCCGGGATGGCTGTTAGCCATAAGCGTTCCTGTCACTTGCTGATATGTAGTAACAAGATCGCCGGGGGCTTTGTAATCTCTAGCTTTCACCGTGCTTGCCACCCCCCCGAAACGTATTCGCCGAAGCTCTTATTTTCGTAGGTTTCTCTAATAACACAGGGTAAATTGCCGTGCGTTTCTGCCCGGAGGGTAGGACTTTTTCCATCGGAACGGACGGAAATCTGTTGTCCGCCCTGGTCGTCCAACACCATTTCTAACAGCATTGGTACATTACCCCCCCGGTACCCATACGGCTCGTTAAGGTCTGCACCTTTCCGGTTTCGTCTATATCCACTCTGCTGTCTGCTGGGTGATTCTCAACCGAGTAGGCTTGAATCACCCCGGTAGTAAAGCCAGGTCTTGTGCCGTTACAAAGCGTTGTCGCTGTCTCGTCGTAGCATCGCACATTCTCTGGCCGGAATCCAAGAGGGAAACCTACCGCCTTATCTGCTCCACCAGAGCCTTCTCCAGCGCTTCCGGCAGTTTCTTTCCTCTGCGACTTGCTCGGTTCAAGATTCCCTGACAGGCTTTTGCGGACAAAGAGTATTTCGGGTGCGGATTGTCCTCCAAAATCTGCGACAAGTGCGATTCTACGGCGACGTTGGGGGACTCCCCAAAACTGTGCATCGAGAACTCGCCAAGCAACGCTCCATTTGTCTCCCATGAAGCACCCGCTTGAGGGCCATCCTTTTTCAGGTACAGAAACAGGGGGGGCTTGCGGTTCGGCGACCCGAATCGCTTCTTCGAGGACGGCAGCAAAGTCTTTTCCGCCGTTGCTGCTGAATGCTCCGGGAACGTTCTCCCAGACCATGTATCGAGGTCGAATATTGACATCTGTTCTTCCACGCAGTGTATCGGCATTTCGCATCTCCTTGATAATTCTGATTTGATCCATGTACAGGCCGGAGCGTTCACCGGCAAGACCAGCCCTTTTGCCAGCCACAGACAAGTCTTGGCATGGACTGCCGCCGATAATCACATCGACCACAGGCGCATCCGCACCGTTGATTTTTGTAATATCTCCAAGGTGTTTCATATGCCCTCCATCTGGAACAGGCTGGGTAGCTCGAAATTGCACCACAGCACTTCCGTTCGCTGGTCTGCGTTCTGATTGTAGGACTTCCGGGCAATTCTGCTCCACCCGGCAAGCTCCCGGTCGTACAGTTCGGAGGGGTAGCCGGAAAGAATAACGGTGCCTTTGTGCTGCTTCAGAGCATCCAGCAGCTCCACATGATCCTGTTCGGTCATTTCGTGCCGGTACTGTTTACCACCCCGGGTATTCAGCAGATAGGGCGGGTCAGCGTAGATCAGCACATTATCGTGGTTGAATTTCTGAATCAGATCCAGGGCCGGTTGATTCTCGATTTGCACACCCTTCAGCCTCCCGGCAGCTTCCATAAGGTCGCCCGGCAGACGGTTCCAGCAGCTTACGCAGTATGCACGCTCACGGGCATACACATCGATCTTAAAGCCGGTTTTCTGATAGGTTTTGAAGCCGTGTCCCATTTTGGAACGGATGGCAAATTTCCATGCCCGTTCAAAATCGCTTGATCCCCGGTTCTCATGGGCATCGTTGAAAACATCCCTGCTGTATGGGGTCATAGCCACATAAGCCGCCAGCTTTTCCGGCTGCTCCCGCAGCACCTTGAAGAAATTAACCACATCGCCGTCGATGTCGTTGATGGTTTCAATGGCTGAAGGGGGTTTGTTGAACAGCACCGCACCAGAACCGAAGAAAGGCTCCACATAGGAACGGTGGGCAGGCATGAGGGAGACGATTTCTTTTGCCATGCCCCACTTTGCACCGGGATAATTAAGCAATGTGTTCATGGTCATTTCCTCCTGGGATCTCTGTCCCCGTGCTGCCAGATCGGGGTGTTGTACCGCTTCCGGTTCAGGCGGATCTTCTCCTGTTCCGCCTGCCATTCCAGAAACTTCGGCTTTTTGCACTTGGCAGAACAGGCCGGGTAGCGGTCGGGGCATCCCTTACACGGGTTATACCGTGCGCTTGACAAGGTTTCTGTCATGGAATACCTTCTTTCCGATCTCGCTGAAAAAGAAGCTGGTACGCAGCTTTCCGTAGACCACGGAGAACCAGCCGCCCCTGTGGTTGATAAAATCCACAGTACCCTCCGTTACCCCCCCCCGAAGGAAATCCACGCCGTAGGCGTTATGTACGTCGGCGAAGGGGTCGAAGTAGACCTTTTGGCCCACTTCCACGATAATTTTTCTCATGTAGATCTCACTCCTCATTATTCCAGTCGGGGCGTTCATCGTCCCATTGACGGGCCTGTGCTTCGGTTTCGATGCCCCGCATAAACAGCCTGTCCATGATGCCGTCGATATACCGCCAGTCCCCAAACTTTCCGGCAATGCCGGATTGCTCAAAGGCATAGTCCAGCAGGGCAGCTCGACCAGAGGAGCCGCAATACCGGGACACTTGCCGATAATCCCAAAGCTGGGGGATGCCGATTTTGTACTTGTCGAAAAGGGTGATGGTGGTCTGGCGAACCGTCTCCACGAAATCAGCGGTCAAGCCGTAGTATTCGCCCGGTTTGATTCCGATGCTTGCCAATTCACTTTCCGTCGCTGCTCTCGCGCGTGCGGATTCAGCAGCACCATCACTAATATTTGGTTGGGTAGGGTACGGTAGGGTACGGTTAGGTACGGTAGCGTAAGAGTTTCCGGGGATTTCCGTTGGATTTCCGTTGGAACTCCCTTGGAAATCTGACTGCTTATTGCTGGAACTCTTTTTTCTTTTGCGGTCTTTCTCCCGTCGTTCCATCAGCTTTCCAGCATAGTCATACCAATCGTGGATAACATAATGGTCTCCGTCCTTGTCGAGCCATCCGTGCTTATGTAAAGCCTCCATGAGCTTTCCGGCCTTTTTCTCCGGGAAGTCACACACCCTTGCGATGGTTTTCTCAGACACGCCCTCCAGAGAGCCGTCCTGTGCATTGTCCAGCGCCCATAACCATAGGGAGACCAGCGTGCCGATCATTTCAATCCGGGTCAGATTCAGCGCATCCGCACAAGCAAACATCTTCTTGTGCTCCCGGAGTGTCTGGTGCAGTTCTATCCATGCCATCGGCGGTGGCCTCCTTTTCTTCGATATGTCCATGCAGAAAAACGATTCTGCTTTTATAAGGGTCTGCGTTCTCTCTCAGCCACTCCACGGCGGTCTCCATGCTCATGTGAGACTCCAAAACCCGGCCCTCATACATGAACGCACCGGATTCCGTTTTCTCCGCAATGCGGCGCTGTATGTCCTCCTGGGTGTAGTTGCCCTCGATCATGTACAAATCCAGATCCGGGGCAGCGACGGGGATGTGGTGGGTATCGGTGGCATACATGGCGGTGCCGTCGTTGTCGCCGCCGGACACCTTGACGATCCATCCCACATTCGGAACGTCGTGGATCAGATGGAAAGAGCTGATTTCCAGATCCAGACCATACATCCAGTCCCGGATTTTTCGGGGAGGATCTTCCGGGCGAACCAGAATAATCCGGTCAAGCGGCACCTTCGCCCGTGTGTGCAGATCCGGCAGCATATTGATACTGCATACGAACCGCACCAGCGGTCGGCGGTAGCAGAGCTTATTAAGGGAATGGATTTTGAAATGGTCTCCGTGGATGTGGGTCAAAAAAACAAGGCTGATTTCCTTTGCGTAGGGCTGCAGCCTGTTCCATGAAATGCCGCAGTCGAAAAGGAGGCAGCCGTTCAGAAGAACGGCATTGCCAACCTTACCACCCGTGGAAATGATCTCACAGGTCATTGATGCTCACCTGGTTCGTGCCGCCCTTCTTGTGGCCCTTGGGAGCTGTGTTTTCCTTGTCGTCGGGCTGAGAGTCGTCCTCAGAGGCGGTAATCTTAGGAAGCTGGAAATAATCCTCACGCTTCACTGCACCCTCTCTCAGAGCGTTGTAGATGCCCAGAAGGTCACGGAAATTCATTTCGGTAAAGACATCCAGAGGATAACCGAAATACTTCTCAATGGATTTCAGAGGGACGGAGTAATACTTCTGCATCAAGCCGGTCAGCTCACGCAGGCGGTCGATCAGAGGAGGCATATTCTTGTTGCCGTTCTGCAAAGTCTTGTTGCAGCGGTCAACGGCAAGCTCGGTAATGTCGCCGGGGATGATGTTCAGAATGCAGGCACGCTTCCGGCGTGCACCCTGGTTGGCAACCAGTTCATAAATATCCCGGGGGTCGGTCAGGACTTTCATTCCCTTCTTGGTGCTGATCTGGTGTTTGACGGTGAAGATCTTGCACTCTCTGGTGTTGGTCTCGATGTCCCAGCAATAGGCCATACAGGTAGATTCGCCGTCCCGCTGTTCCAGCTCCACGACACCGGACTGGATGTTGCCCCATGCCTGGGCCATAGCTTCCGCCAGACGGACGGAGGGGCCGGTAACGTTGGTGTCGCCCTTGGGGTAGGAGTATACCGCCTTGGTAGCAAGGCCGATGCGGTCACAGGCACGCAGGATTCGGGCAACGGACTCGTTCTCATTTCTGGGGAACCGCTTTGCCATGAATACCGCTGCCTGTACTTCCTGTGCCTCACGGGTGGAAACCATAGTATCGGTGGTCTGCTGCGGTGCAGCAACCATTTCCTGTGCCTCGTACAAGCTCATTTCATTCATTGTTTTCTTCCTCCTGTTCTATATCTTCAAAGGTGATGCCCAGGGTAAGACCGTAGGCTTTCATCGCCTTTAACGATGCAAGACTTCCGGTAGCCTTAAAAGCCACCGTATACCGTTCCTCCTGTTCCGGGAGGATTTCCGGGGCCGCTTCCATCATTGCCGCCCGAGCCTGCGACTGCTGCTCCTGCTGCCGCCGCTGTTCTTCCAGAAAACGAGCCATCCGCTCCCGGTCCCGCTTTTTCTCATTGATGGCAACGACAATCTCCGACAGCGACGGATTTCTGCGGTATGCCGCCATGATCTCCGCTGCATCTTCCATCTGGAGGATCGCATCCATATCGGAGCGCACCTTCATAACGGTGTTGTAGATCTGCTCCATAGCTTTCCGGGGTTCCTTCTGACGGGCCATAGCCATATCCACCACGACACCGCAGCGACCAAAGGCAAGGAAGTCGATGCCGTTCGCTTGGCACAGCTCGTTGAAATACTCCCGGAGGGTTTCTTCGCATTTCTGCTTGAGATTGTCTTGGTAGCCGTCAACCCATTTCTTGAGCTGGCTGTCGGCCTCCTTATAAGGGCCGGAAATATACTCCGCGTACTTCTGGTTTGCCTGGTCGTAAGGCTCCATGACCTGCTTCTTCACGGCCTTGCGCTGGATCTCCATCTGCTCGAAGTCCTTCGCCAGATTCGCCCGGACTTGCTTAACATATTTAAGACTTTCGTCATTCTGAGGTAAGGTGCTGACCTCGGCCAGCAGGGTTTCAAGATTCTGCCGAACGCTGTCGAGGTTTTCGGCAATGATTGGGGGCTGCGTGCAGCGGATCGCCGGGAGGACGACTTCGGTACAGTCGCATTTTTCTCCGGGGTCAAGGGCAGCTCCGCAGAGTTCGCACTCCTTGAATTGGCTCATGTAGACATTTCTCCTTTATTCAACAATTTCTATGTTCTCCTGCAGCTCCTCAACGCAGGAAGGACAGACGATGAAATAACTGGCGGTGTGCATCTTATCGCCGGGATAGAGTGTGCGGCGGCACAGGTGGCATTGACAGGTCTGCTCCATGAGCTTGTCTTGTTCCATCGCCAGCCGTTCCGCCTGGTACACGGGATCGTAGCAGTCGGGGATATTCATACGGCCTCCTTTGCCGGGGTGGTGTAGATATGAACCTCTCTGCCGTCGGGAAGCACCCCGGAAAGGCTGATACTGCCGGTCTTGCTGAGGTTCAGTTCTTCGATTTTGCCCACGTGCTTCATCACGGAGACGAAAGCACAGAAGATCTCGTAATCACTCATGGCACCATACCTCACAGCAGCAGGCCGACCACAAAGGACAGCAGGATCATAGCCCCGGTAATCATGGGGGCGAACTTCTGCAAGGTCTGGATTCTCTGATCCAGAGCCAGTACCCGGTCTGCCCGGTCGGAGGGGATGAAGGTCATTTGCACCGTGGGAAGATCCCCCCGGCACCACGGCCCCGGTTGACCATGTTGATAACCTCATAGTCGGCATCGATGAAAGCCTGTTCGTTCATTTTGATTTCTCCTTTTTATGCAATTTCACCCAGCCAGCGCAGAAATGCGATTCTGGGAATTTTCATACGGTTTCCGGTAAATGTGAACTCGAAGCCCAGCAGATCCGGGCGCTGCCTTGCGGTGCAGCGGATGGTGTGGGGGTCTGTCTGAAGGACGGGTGCAATATCCGCCGGGATCAGAAAGATTTTGGTGCTGGCCTTGATTTCTTCCAGCGTCATGGTGCAACATCCTTTCTTTTTGTCCAGGCGGCCCATCCACCGCCCGGGTCTGACAAAATTTGAAAAGAGAAGGTAATCATGGAAAGAGGCAAATTCCTCACCGGCTGAGACGGGATGGCGCGCCGCCGGGGGATCGTGGTGGCTCCTTGCGGAATCTCACCGCTCCCAGACGATTAGTATCTGGGCGAATAACAGGAACCGTGTTGTGTGGTGATGCTCTCGCCACACAAAGAGGGGCTATTTTTCTGACAGTTGCCCTTCTTCACCGTTTCTTACTTCCGCTGGACGGGCGCGATTTGGAAACTGGAAAACGTCAACTCCCCGTGGTAGCTCTGGTCGGATTCGAACCGACGCCCCCCCGTATAAAAGGGTCGCACTAACCGCTGGGCTACAGAGCCATGTTGCCGATCTATTCCCGGCTGTCACCATCTTCCTGCTGTCGTGCTGCGATGGACACTATAAACGCCAATTCAATTTCTACGGCTTGAAAGGAATTGGTAACTAAAGAAAGCTGGTGGGACGGACTGGATTTGAACCAGTAGCCTCCTGAGTGGTCTCCGGCGGGAAGAAAACCGGTGCCGTCGTCTCAAGCGCACTGCTTTGTGCTACCGTCCCGAATTTGCTTGAAAATGGTAGAAAATTGATGTATGATGGTGCTGTCTGATAAAAATGAAAGAAGGGAATTTCGTGAACAAGATCAAAAGTATATTTGGATGTATTGGCATAACTATCCTAATTTGGACTATTGCTAGATTTGCGCCCGGGGTTGTTGCTGCTCTATTTCCAGATAGTGCGACAGCAAGGTTAATTTCATTCGTTGTTTTTCTACCCCTCGGATGGGCAGCTGCTAAAGGTGTGTCGAAAGGCAAGCACACTCGTTGCATTCGCGTAAATCTTTATATCTTCGCTTTTCTTGAATTCTCAGGTGTGTTTACAGCCATTACATATTTACTGCAAAGCCTGTCGCTCTCTACTGGCCGGTATAGTACGGATCCTTATGGCGTGCCATATTCCGACTACTTTATGATTTATGGAATGGTATTGATTTTTGAAATCATCTACGTTGCGCTGTGCTTTGTCCTTGCTAAGAAAACTGCTTATGCAAAGCAGGCCGCAATGCCAATTGAACCAGTTGTCGAAGAGAAGAACCACGAGAAAAAACAAGAGCTTAGAGACCATATCGCTAAGTTAAAAAACGATCTAAAGGAATCTGATAAGAGCTATGCAGAGAATAAGAAGATTCTTTCAGAAGCGTTCTCTGACGAAGAACTCGCACGTATGGTTGCTAATGGCGAATTCCCAGCTGATCGCGTAGAAGAATACAAAGAGCAACGCAGGAGCCTTGAAATGATTATTTCTTTTATGCCAACAGCACGTGAAACGATGGTTAAACATATCGGTGATCTTACTAAAGAATTGGCAGAGCTTGAATGCGAATAATCTCTAACTGCACCCGGCATTTAGCCGGGTGCTTTTTCTGTCTCGGCAACCCTTGCGGTACCGATGTTGATACCGGCGATCAGACCTTCAGTGAACTCTGCACCCTTAGCCTCGGTCAGCTTGTTCAGAGTGTCCAGAATGTGGGTAGCCTGCTGCTTTTCAATTTCGGACATGGTTTTCACTTCCTTATGTTGGTTTTTTGATGCAATTTACTATTGACAAATTGCAATGTGTTGGCTAATACTGCAAATAGGCGAGGGCGGGAGAAAGAAAGGATATGTTATGACGCATTTGATTCTTTTGTACCCCGGAGATAAGAAAGCCACATATAATGACCTTCATTGGAGAATAGATAATTTTCAGCCAGCGGTAAGGGTAGAAAAATACTGCTGGGCTGTAAGTACAACCAAATCCACCAATGCTCTGACCGCTGATCTCAGCGATTACATAGATAAGGAAAACGATAAACTCTTGGTCTGCGAAGTTAAGAGCTGCAACCTCTTGAACTTCCCCGAGAGCATTACTGAATCCTTCATCGATTGATTTGCGCCCCGCCCTCGCTCTTTAATCTTCCAGGCCGTGCTGCTTCAGATCCCAGTCCATAAAGACTGTCATCGCTTCCGGCTTTCCTCTGAAAAGAAGATGCGCCATATCCTGCAGCACTCCATAAGGGATCTTCCGGGGATCGTTCATATACTTGGTGAGCGTATCCCTGCCAATACCAAGAGCGGCAGCAAAGGTAGCCTTGTTATAGCCCTTCTCGGCCATGGCTCCCCGGAGTTTGGGGATATTCATAAAGAACATGGGATTCTCGCGGGAGAAAGGGGGGTGCGGATGACTCATAGTTGAAGTACCTCCTTCTTGTTTTGTCACAACAATCATATTGTCGTGTAACAACAATATAGCATACATAAATTGTCGTGTCAATACAGATAATGCAAAATATTTTTTCGGTTTGTATTGACACGACAATTCTTTTGCGCTACAATAGCGTCATGGAGGTGATTAGAGTGTTTAGCATTAACGAACGCTTTCGAGAAATTTTTGATGAATCCAAACTCTCCCAAGAAAAATTCGCTAAGAAAATAAAACGAGGTCGTGGAGAGGTTGCGAACATCATTTACGATAAGGTGGCTCCCAAAACAGAAATTATCGAAGCTGTCTGTGAAGAATTTGATTACCGCGTAGAATGGCTTCGGGATGGAGAATTGCCAAAAAAAATCAAGCGATCAAAAGAAGACGAAATTGCTGAGCTTGTCGGCTCTGCTCTGACTGGCTCCAGCGAATTCAAAAAGGCCGTGATCCGCATGATCTGCAGCCGAACAGAGGAGGAGCTGGCAAATCTGGAAGCAGCTCTCCGGGCAATTTACGAAAACCTGGGAAACGAAAAGAACCAGGGCAATTAACCCTGGTTCTTCAAAATCCCTCTTATAAATCCTCTGACCAACCGCAAATGTGCATTCGTTAATCTCGGGAGCCACGACTGAATCTGTTTGATGATCTGTTCTCTGGTTTCGTCTGCTTCCACTCTGTATCGCCTCCGTTGATTTGTTTTTTATCATATTATCAAACATCTGTTTGTTTATCAAGTCCCAAAAGCACAGAAAAATATTTCCGTCCAATAAAATGGACATATAACTACGCAACGTAGCGCAATTTTACACCACTAAAATAAAAAAGTCCGTCCGGTGCGCCAACACTGAACGGCAAAATAAAAAACACCCCGGTGCGCCAACACCAGGGTGTCCGGGCAACGATGCGCCAACATCGATAATGCCCATACAGAAAACCCATCCATCCCCGAAAGGCAAGTAAAGGGGTATAGCATAGGGACATTCTGCCTATTTATCATAGCAGAATTGCCCCGGAAAGGCAAGGAAAATAATGCTATGTATCAAATGCAAAACGGAGCTGCCGGAAGGTGCTGCGTTCTGCCATATCTGCGGTAAGAAGCAGACCACAGGGGAGAAGAAACGCTCCTCCAGCAGCCGCCCCAACGGTACCGGCTCTGTCTACCGCCGGGGAAAGACCTGGGAGTGTGCTGTCACCCTGGGTTATGTCATTGACGACAACGGCAAACGTCGAGCGGTACGGCCTACCAAGGGCGGATTCAAAACCAAGAAAGAGGCCATGGAGTATATCCCCACCCTCCGAAACGCTCCCACCCGGAAGATCCCGAATCTCATTGACCTTTGGGAGACCTATAAAACCTCTAAGAAGTACCAAAAGCTGGGAGCCTCCCGGAAAGAGAAATACGACATTGCGTGGAAGAAGCTGGAAAGCCTCTGGTTCTGCAAGATCGACGAGCTGACCACCTTTGACCTCCAAAACGCCGTTGACAGCAATGCCGACACATACTACACCGCCCGGGATCTGAAGGATCTTCTGTCCAAGCTCTACCAGACCGCCATGCCGGACGAGTATGTAAAATCCAATCTGTCAAAGTTTATCGAGCTGCCGGATCTGAACGCAAAGGAGCAGCAGCCCTTCCATTCTGACGAGATAGCAAAGCTGTGGACGGACTACACCGGCGGTAACTGGTGGACTGGCTATATCCTCTTGATGATCTATACCGGAATGATGCCCGGTGAGCTGCTGGATGCCCGGAAAGCGCACATCGACTGGGAGGGCAAACAGATAGTAGGAGCCGGTAAAAAGACCGCCAAGCGGCGGGAAACGCCTATTGTACTAGCTGATGTTGTACTGCCGGTTCTGGCGGATCTCTGCGAGCATACCAAGGGTGACAAGCTGATCCGAATTAACAAGGACAGATTCTATGAGACCTATTACGAAGCATTGGAGCGTGCCGGGTGCCGTCGGTTGACTCCATATTCCTGCCGCCATACCGCAGCGACGGAACTCACTCTTGAGAACATCCCGCCCAGCGTCATTCAGAAGATCATGCGTCACGCCCGGTATTCCACCACGGAGAAGTATATCCACATCAGTATTGATCCCATGTTGGAAGCCGTCAATAAGCTACCCAAAACGATTGACAGTTAACCGCAACTGTGGTACTATGTGGCTATGAGTTGAAATAAAACCTATGTGCGTTGCGTTTTTATTGCGTAGGCACTTTCGGGAATGTTTAACATTTTACGAGGTTTTAAGGGATAACAGCGGTTATTCCTGTGGCGAAAGTTGGATTTTTACACCCTCCGAATCCCCTGCTAAGGGAGTAGGCCGTCAAAAGCGGCGCGAGGGTTCAAATCCCTCTCACTCCGCCAAAAATACCCATACCCCATCGGGGTGTGGGTATTTTTATCAAATCCCTCTCACTTCATATATCAGGATCGACGCTTGACTTTTCCTGAGCAAAATGATATAGTTTAGCACACATGGAGAGTTGTCCGAGCGGTTTAAGGAGCTAGTCTTGAAAACTAGTGATTCCGAAAGGAACCTAGGGTTCGAATCCCTAACTCTCCGCCAAAAAAACGACACCACCTGACAAAGGTGGTGTCGTTTTTTTGATGGCGGGCGGGATTCGAAAGGCCGTTAAGAAAACATGCCGGTGGCATGTTTTTAGGCCGTGGGAGAATCCATAGGCTTATGAACGCATCCGGTACGGGTGTGGGCATAAGGCTATTTTTCGTCGCAGTAGTATATGGTGATAGAAATATCTAAAGTGTACACTAATAACAAGCTGCCCATACCCCCGGGGTATGGGCGCTTTTTATGTGAAAACACAGAGGGACTTTCGCTTCTTGAACATTGAATTTTCTCAAAAGTCGTGGTATCATGAAATCTACTTAGAGGTGATAGGATGTATTTCGACGATTTAAGGCTTGGTATGACCGTAAATACCGCGCCCGCTATTATTAAAAAAGAGAAAATGCTTGCTTTTGCACACGACTATGACCATATCCCCCTGCACACCGATGAAGAATATGCAAAGGCTTCCCCTTTCGGCGCGCTGATCGCGCCGGGAGTCATGTCCTTTATGTCGGTATGGGGAAAATACCTTGAGGTAGATTTCTTCGGCAAAGAACTGCTGGCAGGAAAATCTACCAGAATCGAATGGCTCAAGCCTGTTTATGCAGATGACCTGCTGTCCGGCAAAGCCACAATAACCAATCTTGTGAAACGCAGCCCCAGAAACGGCCTTGTGGAGGTTTCTATTGACGTTTTCAATCAAAATGGTGACCTCATTTTAAAAAATGTCACAGAAGCCATTGTCAAATGCAAACCACACAATGAGGTGATCGAATGAAGAAAACCTATGTCACTTCCATGCCGGATCACATCGGTGCATTTTTGAAAGCAAGCAAATGCTTTTCGGCGCTTGGAATCAACATTACACGCGTCAGCTATAACAAGGCGGTGGATTCCCATACCCTGTTCATTGATGCCGAGGGCACGGAGGAACAATTACGAAAAGCGGATATTGAACTGGAGAAAATCGGTTACCTGCAAAGCAACGTTAACCGTACAAGCGTTGTCCTGATTGAGTTCACATTGAAGGATGTTCCCGGCAGCGTCACCAGTGTTCTGACGCTGATTAACGACTTTCATTTTAACATTTCCTATATCAGCTCACAGGAAAACGGCACGGATTATCAACAGTTCAAAATGGGGCTTTATGTGGAGGATTTCGATAAAATCGCCCATTTCCTGCAGGAAGCCGAAAAGCTATGCAAGGTTCGCGTCATTGATTACAACAGCTCTGAAAAGGTTTACGACAACAGTATTTTCTATAACACCTATGTGATGGGTCTTACACAAACCATGGGACTTTCCGAAGACATTGGCCGCAACCTTCTGGTTCATGTCAATCTGGCAATGCAGATTCTGGACGAGCAGGGACTGTCCCCTTACAGAACCTTTGACAGCATCAGTAAATTTGCAGAGCTTCTTGGTGCATCCAAAGGAAGTTCATTTATGCCCAGAATCAGTACGCACAAAATCACAGACAGTACGGAAATCACCCTGATCGAGCCGCCCTGCGGCAGCAACACCATGATCATCAAAAGCAATGACCAGCTGCTGTTTGTGGACAGCGGCTACGCCTGCTACAGCGAGGAAATGCTTGCAGTCTTCAGAAAGATTATCCCGGATTTTGCAACAAGAAAGAAAACCATTCTGGTAACCCACGCTGATGTTGACCACTGCGGCCTGCTGCCTCTTTTCGACGAGATCATCGCAAGTCCAAAAACTGCACTCTGCTTAAAAAATGAATATCTCGGCAATAACGGATACCGCGAAAAGAACCCACTGCATAAGCCCTATATCAATATCTGTAAAATTCTGACTTCTTACAAGCCAGTTGATCCGAAAAAAGTTACGGTTTTGTGGAATGATATTGAAAACCCTAAAGAACCGCTGACGCAGATCGGATTTTTCGATTTTGAAGAGCTGCATTTTGAGGTATATGAAGGCAAGGGCGGACATCTGCCCGGTGAGATTGTTCTAATCGATTACGACAAACATATCGCAATTACCGGAGATATTTACATCAATATCCACGGACTGACCCCAAAGCAGGCTGAATACAATCAGTATGCACCCATTCTGATGACCTCCGTAGACACAGACCCCAAGCTGTGTACACAGGAACGCAAAGCAGTCATGCAGCGGCTGGGTGTCGGACAATGGCAAATTTTTGGCGCACACGGTTTCAAAAAGGATTACACAGTCAATTCATAAAACGCAAAAAGCACCCCATCCGGCCGGATGGGGTGCAATTTACGTGCAATTACAGAACAAACTGGCAGACACAGAAGGCGGCGTAGATACCCAGCAGTGCGATGCCCTGCCAGCGACCCAGCTTCTTGGTAGTCAGCGCAGGGAAGATCATCAGAGACATGACACCCAGCATAACAGGGATTTCCAGAACCAGAGACATGTTCAGGCCAGTGTTCAACAGTTCGTTCTCCATGGGAACAGGGAACGGAGCCAGAGAAACGGCAACACCGGAAACCAGAACCAGATTGAACACGTTGGCACCGATAACGTTGCCGACACCCAGAGAAGCGCGGCCTTTCTTCAAAGAGGTGATGGTGGTGACCAGCTCAGGCAGGCTGGTGCCCAGAGCAACGAACAGCAGGGCAACGACGGTCTCAGGAACACCCAGTTCGCGGGCAATGATCTGGCCATGATCAACCAGCAGGTCAGCGCCTACAGCAATGACGGCAGCGCCTGCAACCAGCAGCAGCAGTTCCTGCCACAGCTTCTTAGGCTTACTCTCTTCTTCCTCGTCCCCGGCTGCCGCATCGGGATTCTTCATACCGTTGCGGACAGTCAGAACCATGTAAACCACAAAAATGCTCAGCATCACAAAGCCCATCCAACGGGGGAACTCGCCCAGCACATAGGACGCAAAGCAGTACAGCGCTGCGGAACAGAAGAAGAAAATGGCGGGAGTCTTCATGGACTTAACGTTGACAGGGCCGGGGTTGCAGGTGATGGAAATGGCTGCAATCAGTGCAGTATTGCAGATGATGGAGCCGATGGCATTGCCGTAGGCCATTGCACCGGAACCGGCCAGCGCGCCGGTGGTGGAGACCATGACTTCGGGCAGGGTGGTACCGATGGAAACGACGGTTGCGCCGACCACGATGTCGGGCAGGTTGAAGCGCTTGGCAATACCGGTTGCGCCGTCAACAAACCAGTCGCCGCCCTTGATCAGCAGCACCAGACCAACAGCAAAAAGCAGAACAGATGTAATCATTTTAGCTTATTTCTCCTTCTGTGGTTAAGATTTGGTAAATTTCTACGTTTATTAAGATACCATAGCAACTGGGCGAAGTCAACAAATCTTTACCGTTTCTTTCCCGCAATCCGTAATATTCAACATTTCCCCAGGTGCATGTTTATCATACGCAGGACATACGTTTTATATCTTTCTGGCGTTGAAAATTTTTACCAGTTTTATAAAATTAGGGCTTGATTTTTTGTTTTCGTTATGCTATTATATTTTAGTCGCTTGAGTGGCAAGATCCGGGTGTGGCGAAGTTTGGTATCGCGCTTGAATGGGGTTCAAGAGGCCTCGAGTTCGAATCTCGACACTCGGACCAATAGGATAGATTTTATATCCAAGAAATCACCTGCTTTCGTGAGAAAGCGGGTGATTTTCTTTATTTTACAGCGATATTGCATATTCACCAGCATTTAATGATATTCAGCATTGTCACAACCTCGTCACAACAGCCACGAACTTCGACATATTTCCACATAAGAAAATCCCCTCCCCGGAGCCGTTACAGCTTCAGGGAGGGGGTTATTCATTATTCAGTTACTGCTTCTGCATTCTCAGGTACCCGGTACGCTGCCTGTGCAGTGGCCGTCTCATTTAAGGGTGTGCCGATTGCATCAGTAAACTCGTCCACATCTTCCTCAGTGGCCACGATCTCTGCGTTGGCGCCCTTGTTCACACCGTTATTAAATGCACCCAGCGCAGCTTCGATCAGAGTGCGCATTTCATGAGCGTCGAACTTGATCTTCACCTTAGCAAGCAGCAAGGATGCTGCTTTCAAAGCCTCCTGCATCTTGTCCTCACCATGCAGATCCTTGACGGTCTGCTCCACAAACAGCATCGCATTCTTGGCGATGATCTGCTTTGTCTGGGTGTTCAGGAATCGGCCAAGCAGAACACCGGCCGCACCGAAGATGGCCAGCATCAGCAGCTTGAGCATCGCAGGACCGTAAGTGTTGATGATTTCGATAAACATAGTTATTTCCTCCTATTATTTTGTGTGTTCTTCAATCAGTTTTTTGTAGTACTTCTTCACGTCTCCGTTGCCGCCTTTTTTGTCGTATTTATCGCCGGCAATGATCCGCTCGGAAATCGGCATTTCGGGACACATGATGGTCAGCCGAAGGATGGAAAGATATTGATCCTCGTCATGCTCCACCAGCTTGTCCACTTTTTTCTCCAGCCGCTCGTTGGCTTTTTTGCTCGACCATTTAACAGTGACGTAAATGCCCAGAAAAGTAAAGAAGCTTTCAACCAGCTGGATCAGCAGCTCGTTCATCGGACTCACCTCCCTAGCACCATTCAATCCGGTTATTCCGGATGAAGTAATGGGACCTGCAAGGGAATCCGGTAGAGAACACAGACGGAGAAAGGGTCACCTTTCCATCTATTTCAGTGAATCCCCAGCCATCATATCCTTTCTCATGCTTGGTTGTCGGGATCATCACGTTACCACCGCAACCACAAGGGCAATTAAACTGTACATAGGGAGAGTCATCCACTACATACAGAATACCGTCCTCCAGCTTGGGATCGTCTGGATAGCTCAGATCGGCAACGTGCCGAACTTCCTGAAACTCTGTCAGTCTGGCCACGTTCTTACCCCACTCCCTTTACACCAAGCAATGCGCTCCATGTGGCCTGTCCGCACTTGGCGTTGGGTTTCAGGCCGCGATCCTCTTGGAACAGCAGCAGGGCGTTTTCGGTTTCATCGCCGTATTCGCCGTCGGCACCGTCGCGGGGCAGCTCGTAGCCCTTGTAAAGCAGCAGCTGCTGCATGGTGCGCACGTCCTCGCCCTCCATGCCCTTTGTCAGCAGGGGCAGGCGCACGCTGTAGTAGATGCGGATCTGCTCCGGCTTTTTGGTATGTACCGCCTCATCGGGCGCGGCCTTGGCGCCGTTATCCAGCACCATGACCACATGGCTGCCGGGTTTCAGCAGCAGATCACCCTCCAGCAGATAGTCCGTTCCGGTCAGATACTTTTCTTCTCTCAGGGCTTCAAAGGCTCCCGTAGCGGTCAGAACCTTTTCCAGTGTCCGCGTCGTGGGCGCGTTGGTTCCAACCTCCCAGACCGTCACGCCTGCCGCCTGAACGCAGGCAGAAGCAAGGCTCGAGCAGTCGAACTCCGCTTTCTTCGTGATCTTGGCAAAGTCCCAGCCGACCTTCTTAGCTTCCTGCAATCCCGTGTTCCGGCCGGACTGGTCATAGCCCAGATTTTCATTGTTGCAGGCTGCGATGCAGCTTGCGGCGATCTTGCGGCGCACGGCGGGGTCCTTGGCCCGCAGCAGCACTTTCCAGTCCTTGGCGTACCAGTTCCGGATGCAGATTTCCTTGCCGGTCTGGTCGCCTGCCGCGCCGCCGGTGGCTCTGCCGTTTTCATCGATGGACGCATGTCCGATTCTTACTGCCATAAGCTCACCTCCCCAAGGTCTTCCCAACGGTCCTCCGCATTCAGCGTCAGAGGGGGATATTCGTTGTTGTCGTACTTGTTGCGGTGGACGTGGGTCGTGCCGTCCGGATGGGGCCACGTGCAGACTTCATCAATGCGCCAAATGCCGCTGATGCCGTTGGATGCGATCCAATGCCGCGCCTTTGCGGGGTCTTTCGTGTGGCACATGCTGAACTCTGCCGGATTCTTGGAAGGCTGCATACCGGGATAGTGCGCCGTGTTGACGGGGGTAATCATGGTGAACACGAACAGTTCCCCGTCGATCATCTCGCCGATGGGCGCGCCCTTCTGGCAGCCGGAGTAATCCGTACCCCAGACGAACAGGGGCACTTTCTGCTCTTCTGCGATGATGGCCGTGCCGTCCATGGTGGTGGCGCGCTGCGCCAGATCCAGCGCATCCGCCCTGCCCTGCGCCTTGCCAACGGGGATACCCTTGGCACGCTCCCGCGCCAGAACTCTTTCTTTACTGGTCATAGGCCGTGTTCACTCCTTCCGTGTAGCCTTCCTCGTAGCCTGATGTATACGCCGCGTCCAGCTCATCCCAGACGGAATTCTCAACCGGGGACGGTTCGGGCTGACCATCGTCATAGATGTCAGGCTCGCCGTTGTAAGCATCGGTCTTCGCAATTTCTAAGTTATCTTCGCTGTGGGGTCTTTCAACCCCGACAAGACATTCCTTATCTTCAATGGCATTAGTTTCAGGATTATAAACACTCATAGTGCCAATTACTTTATAGACAATTTTTTTCATGCCGTTTCCCCCTTAATCAGGTTTAACAAAACTCACATCAAAGTTCCATTTACGGCCAGCAGACCAGTTCGAATTGCCTGTAGTTCTCAGCTCGATATTGGTTGCGGAAAATCCAGTCACGGCTGTAGTTTGAGAGAGGCTTGCACCGAAATACGGAAGCAAATAACCTTCTGTTGCAACCGTAACTTTTACACCGTGCAATCTGTCGTAAGACGTAATCCCGTGGGGAATGTAATGAAGCGCATCACCCGAAATTGCCGTACTATTTGTATACTGCACTCGCTTTTTGTACACGGGCTTTCCGTTCCACCGCTCAGTTGTACGATACTCCACGCCGGGGAGCATAGGCGGATTCAGCCACTCAGTTTCACCATCCACCGTTCGGTAATAACAGCCGGGGTATTCGGTGCTTTTGATTGCCTGAGCGACCTCCAGATTCTCTCTGACCGTCTTCGGGTCGCCCGCCCCCGTGCCGCCATAAGGAATGCCCAGCGGCAGCGCCTGCGCGCCCATGATGATGTCCGCAACGCTGACACCCGTACCCTTTCCCGTGGCGATGATTGCACCAACACCATCAGCAAAAGTAATATCCGGCACGTTAAAGGTCGTGCTGCCGTCACCGGAGCCGTACATGGTGCCAATCGCCGCAAACAGTTCCGGGTACTCCGTCCGGCTATACGCCGCTCCGTCACACAGCAAAAAGCCCTCCGGCACCACCGATGCCGCCAAGGGATAGATAAACCCGGCCTTGGCCTTGCCCATATTCTTGACAAAGCCCAAGTTCACCGCCTGATCATCCGCCGTCGGCGCATTCAGCCCCCTCAACGCCTGCCCGTTCATATTGATCGGCCCGGTCATGTCTCCGCCACTGCGCATCAGGTAAGCAGAACCATCCTTTACAGACTGGATTTCTTGACGGAGATCTTCGATCAGCGCATAAACCTGCGCAGAAATTGCAGCAGTATCCACCTGTGTTACAGAGTCTGCCATCAAGCCGCAGTAATTCGGATCCATACGCAGATCCGTAATATTGGACACAGACACAGCCGCTGCGCCGGGTTCACGGCGTACATGATACAGATGCAGTTCATAGAGTGTTTCCGTTTTGGCTACTTCAGGCGCGACAGGTGCACTAGCAGGGGCACCATGCTTCACTACAACTTCCGTGCCGTTTTTATTGGCATCAAACTGGATCACAACCGCATCGATTCTGGGATATACCGCATCAGGCAAGCCCATATCCAGTGCCTGCGCAGCCGTCAAGGCGACGACCTTTCCCGAAAATCTACTGTTTCGGATCCAGCCCAGACCCACTCCGATGGTGATGGTGTTGTCGGCACCTGTCACCGAATAATCAAAATCATCGTTTGCGTAAATACCGCTGGATCTTGTGCAGTGGAACAGCTCTGCGTCCTCTGCAGAATAGTCATAGTTGTCCAACGGGTAAGTTTTAAGCGCCATAAAATCACCTCAATATCGTAATGGTTCCGACCTCAATTGAGGTCGTCGTTTTGTTTTTCTGTGCTTTCTGAGTAAACCGGGACACGCGGGCCTGCAGCTTGATACCGCAATCCGGTAGCAGAACAGTCAGAATATCGCCCAGATCGTAACGAATACCGAAATCCTTTGCAAGCGGAGCAAAGGCACATTCCCATGTACCTTGCTTCTCAAGCAGCTTTTCTACGCCCCGAGCAGTAAGGCGCGCACGGTAGGCCTCATTAGTTTCGTTGTCTCCCCGCGTCAAATCGCGGGCATCCACGATCAGGGATCGTTTCTGTTGGCCGTTAGATCTATCCACAACCACTTGTACGCGGTCATTCCCTTCACCTGCACCCAGCACAATGGCATGGTTCTTCATATTCTCGGTAGAAAGGAGAATGGAATTGACGGTCAGATTTCCAAACGTTTGGGAAAACACCAGATTCGGGTTTGCTGCAGGTTGGTAGAGCTCCACCGTGATGCCATCAGTGCTGCGCACTGCCCGGAAGCCTGTATCAGTGCTCTGGCAGGTTTTCTCACAGAGCTCAAGAAAAGACTTATTGCTGATCTGATGGGTGCAAATGACGTTCAACTCCGCATCAGTAAAGGAGATTCCCTCAAAGCCGGGACTGTTTTCATAAGCGGTCTTGATAGCAGAGCTCAAGTATTCACCTGCCTCGATGGTGCCGATGAATGGCACATCATCTAAGCAGCGGGTAGCCTGCTTGCCGGTTGCGATGATTTTCCCGTCCTTTATCTGCACGGTCTTGATGACCATCAGCGTCTTCCGGTCATCCCGGCCGACATATAGGTCTGGCTTGACCTTGCGCTTATAATCTTCTGTCGCCTGCAGCTCTACCGTAAACGGCTGTGTTGTGTTGTATCCCTCCGACCACAAGCAGGAAATGAACCGGTCTCCGATAATGGAGATCCGGTTCAGATTTTTATCGTACAGGTTAAGTTTCATAGAGTGCCCCCACTGCCGGATTGAAGACAAAGTGGGCTGCCAGAGCGGCGCCGCCTTCGTCATCGTTGGCAGAAATCAGATTATCGCCAACCTCAAGTTCGAACAGCGTAGATTCTTCATCGATCCAACTGATGATGTCAGACACAACGCTGCCGGAGGTCAGCTCCGCTCGAACGACATTGTCATCGTCGCGGTAAATATCAACGGTATCTCCCGCATTCAGAATGCCGTTCAGCTTCAGAAATGCATAGGTTTGCAAGTTAGTTACCGTGACATTAGTACAAGTACCGTCCGACTGCAGGTGAAGTCGGAACGGCACACGCACATCGCCTGGGTTTGAAACATTGGTGTAGCGTGCTGCAGATCTGGTGCCAAATCGATGTGGAACGCTGTAATTTACAGGAAAGCGGAATTGCGGTGTCACTGTGCCGATATAATGGTGTTTCTCATCTATGTCAAAGAAAAACGGGAACGGGGCATAAAACTGCATTTTGAACAGGCCGTTGTTTTTAACAGCAGAAAAAGTCGGCGCATTTTTCACATAAACGCGGATAAAGTGCTTCTTTTGAAACACCAACCGTCCGGTAACAAAAGGTGCGCATACATTGCGCAGTGCATTTTTTCGCTCCACGATATTGCCGTACATTTCTCCGGTCACGTCTATTGGGCGTCCGCCCACACTCTTGGTTTCCACGGTTTCGCCAACCTGAGAAAAACCCTGAGAAGTGCCTAGCTTGACTTCTACACCGTTTCCGATGTTCATGCCGAAATAGTTGTTTCCATTTCTGCCAAAAACGAATTTCTTTCCGTTGTCTGCTTCAAAGACTACTTCAAATGCCAAGCAGCTCAGCCTCCTCCTGCTTGTAGCGAGCTTCGTCCATCAGATCTGCTGCGGACTTGGCTTCGCTGTAAATATACTGGTTTACGGTTACTCTGCGGCCTGCCACGGCACCGCCGCGCAGAGCATTCGCCTGCGATTTGGTCAGGACCATCTCACCCTCGTGCAAGCGCGCAAGGAAATTGTCATAGGGGACATAATCCAAGCCGGTTGCAAAGCCCGGAATGGAGACCGTTCCGGTCGAGGCAAAGCCCATGCCCACACTGATGCCATCCACAAGTGACGGGAAATTGGTTTTCAAGCTGTTGAATACGGACACCAAGTTGTCCCAGATTGCGCTTGCAATTGCAGCGCCGATCTCGCCGGCTTTGCTCAGCAGTGCCGACAGGTTTGCAGGATCTGTAAGATACCTTCCCAGAGCGCCCAGCACTTCGACGGCAGTTGTTGCCAGATCACCGATCATGTTTATAAGGCCGACAGAAATCGTCTTCAGCAGGCTTCCGCCGGCTGAAAGCAGCTTTTCCAGATTCACGCTATCGGTAAGATAGGATTTGAGGGAATCTAGGATCTTGCTTGCAGATCCGCTCAGCGTCGGAATTGTCTGATCGATGCCAACAATTAAATTTGTTAAGGTTTCAATACCGGAGTCCATCACCTTCGGCATATTTTGCGTCACAAAGGTGGTAAAGCCGTTGATCGCCGTATTTACTACACCTTGGACATTATCGGGGATCAGCTCATGCAGCAGCGTAGAGATTGAACCGGGCAGCGCTGTGAAGATATTACCTACCGTGGGAACTAGATTATCAAGCAGGAATATCTTCGTAGTTGACGCCAACGCTTCCAGTGACGGGCGCATATCCTCGCCAAGGGCAAGATTTCCCAGCACATTGGAAAGCGAAGACTTCATTGCCGCAAAGGATCCGGAAATTGTGCTCGTGGTCTCTGCGGCCGTGTTGCCGGTAAGGTTCAGATCGTCAACGCCTTTCTTCAGCATTTCGCTGACAGCTTCCTGATACTCAGCCACAGGCACCTGCGTCAGCTGAGAATACTGGGAAGAAAGGAATCCAGCAGCCTGCGCCTGTTTCAGAAAATCTGCAGATGTTGCCGGCAAGATACCGGAGAACTGGTCTGCGATAGTCTGATAAGAAGACGTGCTGCGGGTGATCATGGTGAACTTTTCGGACAGAGCACTCACGCTCTTGCCGGTACCGGAGGCATAGTCGGAAATTGCCTGCAGGCCGGCCTTGGCAGCTGCATAGCCCTTTTCGTCGCCCATGGTGGCCGAGAACGTTGCGCCAACATCATTGATGGTGGCCAGATATTCATTGGCCGACATATTCAAGTTTTTATAGGCATTTGCGGCATCGTTCAGGATCTGTGATGTATCGATCGCATCAAAAATCTTTTCAGCGCCGCCTCTGAGCTGCTCCAGATCAGCGCCTTCCATGATCGTGGCCTTGAGCGCCTTTCCGATGCCCGCTGAAACCAGCGCAGTTTTGAGCGTGCCGATCAGGTTACTGCCAAAAGAAGCGCCGGAGGATTTACCTGCGCCGCCGAAATAGCTGGAGACCTTCGGGGCGACACCTTCCATGGAAGGCATAACCTGAACGTATGCAGTTGCGATTTTACTCTTGGCCATGACGAACCCCCGTTCTTCTGAACCATTCTTCCTCGTAGTCCTCCGGTGTATCGTAGGCTTCCACATCGCTGGGTGGCATCTGCACCGGAACACCCAACAGCGCATCCAATACTGATCTTGGACGGTTTGCACCGTTGGTGCCACTGTCAGACAGCATCCACGTAATCGTAGAAAGCCTGTCCACTACGGCTGCCAAAAGCATTTCTCCCCGAGAAATCTTCACACCGGATATTTTTCTCATAATACGGGAATCTTCCCTCAGACCGACAACAAGCGTTGCCAGCAGTTTCACCGGCAACGCTTGATAATTGAAAATCCCATATGTTTCCGCCAGATCGCAGATCACAGCATCCCGATCTAAGCGGAGCATGCCGGCGAGGGTCAAGAGTTTTTTCCGTTTTCTCCGAAGGACTTGATAATGTCCTCCACCGCTTCCTCAACTGCCGCCACAGGTACGCGGCCATCAGAGGTGCGAAGATGGTCGTACAACTTCTTTCTCTGTTCTGCGCCAAGAATCAGCTTGACAGCAGTGGAAGCCCGAAAACCAACAGCAATGGAGTCATCTGCCATAACGTCCAGAAGCTCCATATTGTCCATGACGTTTTCTGGCAGCTCACAGACAAATCCGGTTCTGGTTTCACATTTCGCCATAATGGACCCTCCTTAGCTTGCTGCACTTTCGTTCATGATGTACTCATAATGCGTCTGGCCGTCGGTATCAGGCGCGGCGGAGATCTTCGTGCCATAGCCCACGGGCTTCTTGTCGTTGTAGACGATTTCATCCACTTCGACCACCTTGCCCTTGGGAATCACAATGCGCTTGATGCCGCCGTTTTTCAGGAGCATGTCAACGACAAAGACCTTCTCTACCTGTTCCTTACGGTTCGCCTTGACCGTGATGCCGGTTTTCAGCGTGCCGGTCACGTTATCGTCACCGTACACGACCTTCAACACTTCGACGTTTGTGGACTCGATCAGCGTCCACTTGAAGCTGTCGGGCTTTTCGGTCATGGAATCCAGAACCACATCGCCGCCCCATGCTTTGGTCTGCTCAGACGCGGGGCTGTTGGCGTTGGTCACACCGTCATCGGAGCAATAACCCAGAGGCTTGTAGGCAGCCGCAAGAGCAGTTTTTGCATCGGTGGGTAGGACAGTACCCAGCGGTGCAACAAAAATCGCGCCAGTCGTTTTCGGCTTACTGGCGGTTACGTTTGCAGTATCCATAATTCTCCCTCCTTAGTAGTGGGTAATGTTATACACCGCTTGATAGCGGTGTCGTTTTCTTTGGGTATCGGGGAACGGATAATCACTGTTTAACTCTGAGCAGGAAACCTGCTCAAGCTCCATCAGCGCGTCCATTGCCGCCTTTACTTGCTTATTGAGCTTCGCCGCTTCCAGCTTGCTCTCAGCGTAGGATTGTGCAATAAAAAGTGATGTTTCAATGTGATTCTCCCGGGTAGTATCCGAGCGGTCCAGAATCACAAAACGGTCAGGCGCAGAATCGGGATACTCCATATAGACAGGAACGGAAAGCCACTGGGAAACAAAGTCCTTGATAGTAATTTCAATCATTCTGCATTCTCCTTTGCTTTCGTCCTACCTGCGGCAATCACTCGCGTCCTGCCGACCATCACGTCGGAATGATACGGCATTCCGGTGGCTCGGGTCATGCGCTCAGCTTCCTTCTCGCAGATTTCCGCAATCTCCGGAGATCGAAGCATCAGGTCACCGGCCGCCTGATAGTCCCACTCAAAATTCTTGCTAGCCATACCGCTCCACCTTCACTCTCATGTTCCAGTCGTGCGGAAGGTTTTCAGGGATCCACTGCTGCGGGATGCCGAACGTCCTCCACTTCTTGCCGAAGAATTCCACAGTGCGGTCTTCCCACACATGGGTATCGTCTTTCGGAATACACAGTTCATAGACAGCATGTTTGCCGTGAAGCTGGGTATCACCGACAATATCATCCGTACTTGCCGGACAAATCAGCACGTTTTTCACTTCAACCGGATTCTCTGCGTAAACGGTGCAGTTGAAGGCATCCACGCCGGTCTGCGTGCGCTCATAGAGCAGGATCGTTGCTCCCTTTATCAGTGATGCCATAAGGATCAAATACCCCCATTCTCTGCCGCCGCAGGCCTAGCCGTGCAAGCTCAGATTTCTTGATGAATATGCCTCCACCGGGTACGAGGAAAGTGCCGGACGCACTGTAAGGTCCGGCACTCTGTGTAAATTGGGTCATGGGTTCCTGATCGGTGGCAGTCATCAGTGTTCGGGCAACGATATCAACAACAACCGATTTTGCGACTTCCTTATAGCCCGGAATGCCCGCAATCATCGCATCAATATCTTTACCCACTTTATTCGCTTCCACGTAAATGGAAGCGCTGACGACCTCAAGGAGCGCTCTGGCGCGCTCCTGTTCTGCTGCAGTCATGGTCCGCCACAGCTTTGTCAGGTCGTCAACCGTTGCAAGCGGGGTCATTACTTCTTACCCCGGTGGGAAGCTTTGGGCTTTTCAACTGGAGCTTCCTCCGCCACTTCGGTCTGCTCAGGTTCCTCTTCGCCGGTGGTGTCCTCGGGAATTTCGTCCTCGAGGGGCTCTTCCTCGAAGTCTTCGCCGGCAGTGTCCTCGGGAATTTTGTCCTCGAAGGCATCTTCCTCGAAGCCTTCGCCATTGGTCATCTGGGAATCAGTATCCTCTACCAACTCCCAGTTCTTGCCGGTGACCTTGTTGCTTGTGTTGATGACCTCTTTGGTCTTCTTGTTACGGTAGGTGTAACCCATAGATTAAGCCTCCTCTACAACACGCGCAAAAGCATCCTCGACCAAGATGCCGAAACCAATGGAGGTAGTTGCCCGCAGATAAATCTGGCCGGAACCCTTCAGGTCGACACCAGTGTTATCGGGGTCACCATAGGGGATAATTTCCACCTTGATTTTCTTGGAATAGCCCCACTTGAAGCAGTTTGCGAAGTCACCGATGATGGCCATATCTTTGGAGTCGCCGAAGGAAACAGTGCTATTAACACTGGAGCGAATGCCATTGACTTCCTTAGGATTACCACCCCAAGACAGACCGGGATACAGCTTGGTTCCAGAGTTGTCCCGCATCTTGCCCATAGCAGATGCAAAGGTCTTTGCCATAGCAATACCAGTGGCATCCCAGTCACCGATCAGCGCAATGGCATCTTCCACGCATTCATCGGGCAAAGCCGCATTGTAGTCCACGGTCTGATCGATCTTATCGAAATGCATGGTGATCAAGGCGGACTCCTGGCCATCTCGGGGGTTTACACCATGGAATGCCATGATATCCAGACCGCGAGCGACCTTATTGGAGAAACCTTCCGTAAATGCCTGCAGAATGTCGACCTGTTCTTCTTCAGAGGCCTCCATAAATTCCTCGGAAATACGGGCACCATATTCGATTTCGTGTGGGACCACCTTCACGGGTACAACGGTGATGCCGCCGTGACGTCTCTTCTGGCTTTCGCCAACCAGATCCACTTCGTTGTCCATGGAGAAGGTGAAATACTTGTTTCCGCTGAACTCCACGGGAGTCTGTGCGCACAGAGCTGCTACAGAGGACTTACCCTTAACCTGATTAAACAGGCTCTTGACCAGTTTGGGATCAAACAGGTCGCTCATGTTTTGTACTGCTGCCATAGTTAATTATTCTCCTTTCATGTTGCGAAGCAGGTTTCTCAGACCTGCTCTGTTTCCTTCTTCAGTGGGTGTACCAGGTTCTGCCAGCGGAGCAGGACCCTTGACGGATTTCAGAATACCCGCAACCGTGTCCGCATCGGCGCGAATATCCTTTTCGGTTTCGCCGGTAAGCCGGCTAGCCATTTCGAAGGGGATTCCCTTCTCACGGGCAATACGCTGTTTCAGCTCCGTAGTCTGGAAGCCCTTGATCTGATTCTGCAGATCAACGATTGTTGCCGCGTGTGTATCACGTTCGCCTGTCAGCGTCGTGACCTGCTGCTGAAGGTTTGCAACATCGCCATACTTTGCGGTGACGGCGGCGTCGAATTCCTCCTGCGTGTTAATCGGCGTAAATTCTTCTGCCATTTGGTTTCCTCCTGTTTGGATTTATATTTACTACCGGAATATCCGGTCAGTAACCGATTTTTTGCTTTTTGGTTTCCTTCTTCGAGCTACAACGCCAGAAAGCCAGAATCATGCTGTCCATCAGCTCGATTTTGGCACCGTCCAGAATGGACTTGAAGCCATATCCGCCGTTGGAACCGATTGCGCGCTTTTCACAGTTACTGACGATCTGCACCATGGAGGGCTGTCCCATGTGGCACAGCTCCTTCATGAAGATCGCCTGCGAAAATGCAGAGTTGGCCATGATAATGTCCTTTACCGTAGGCAGCACCGGTGTTTTCAGCTTCTTCTGTTTCATTGCCTTTGCGAGCAATTCCTGACCGTTGGCGCCATCTACCACAACAGAATCTACTTCCGCCCGCGAAAGGAAATCCAGTATCCAGTTATTGCCGCCACGCATGGGGCGGCAGTCGATTGCTTCAACGAAAATACGGCCATCGGCGGTTTTGACAGCAATGGACATTGCAACGCTGTCTCCGTCGTGGCCGTATTTGATTCCTACGAATAGTTTTCCTGTCAATTTGGGGAGCGTTCTGCACTGCAGTTCCTCCCACTCCCGTTTGCTGATCGCCGACTTCTGGTTATACCGAAGCCACAGACCCAGACGTTGGATGTTGAAATCGACTTCATCCGAACCGACTTCATCCATGACGGCACGCTCCGTCAGGATCGTTCCCAACGACGGATTTGTCTCATACCATGCGTCTTTGTCCATGGGATTGGTCATTTCATCGACAGACCATTCCGCCCATCCGGTATTCACCGTTTCGCCCTGCAGCGCTGCGTTGCGCAGCTTCGTAAAGACGGTACCCACGGATACTGTGGTTGGCGGTGTGCCGCAGAAGATGGTCTGCGGATTCCGGCTGTCCGTGACCACGTATTTCAGGGCGATTTCCTGATCGTCGGTATATTCCTGTGCTTCGTCGATAACTAGCAAATCGAAGCCTTCACCAAGGCCGCCTTTAGAAGATCGGGTACGAAAATCAATTGTGCCGCCACCTTCGCAGAGCAGAACGATTCTCTCTAAGCCCAGCTGCTTCGTATAGGTGAAATGTTTGTCGTACTTCTCTCCCTTTTTGATTCGGCTGACTTCCTGATAGCCGGCGCCCACCAAGCGGGCAGCCAATCGGCGGGAAGCTGCGGTACTGGTGGTAGTTCGGTGCGCAGTGTGCAGGATTCTCTCGCCTGATTCCAGACCGTACATTTCCCGAATCACCACGACCTCGTTTTTACCGTTTCGGCGCGGTATTTCCTCGCCGAACTTGGTATGAACCCACAGTCCGTCCTCATTGACAGCCAAAATATCGTAGATCAGAAGTTCCTGCCATTCCTGTGCGGTACGGCCGCTACTGTTGTACAAGTCAATTGCTTCCTGTCCCCGAGTCTCTGTATAGGGTAAGACGATGGATTTGGTAGGGGTCTGCCGGCCCTTGCGCGGTTCTGCCATAAAGACCTCCTTGCTTTTGGTATAGAAAAAGCACGGTGCAAATGCATCGTGCTTTTATAATTTCATTTGGATCAATTCAGATATTTTGCGTCGATAGCAAAATCAAGGCCGATTTCCTTCAGATCGTAGCCAGCGCAAGCATCTCGGATGATGCTCAGGGATTCAGCATATGCAATCAGTTCGCCTTGTTCCACGAGATCTCGGTCTTCCTTTTCCAGAAGCTCATCAGCAGCCTCAACGATACCCTCAACAATTTCTTTCAGTGCATTCTTATTCATAGTCAAAACCTTTCCTTGAATACAGCAAGCTCAATTTCTGCCTGCTCCGCATTTCTTCGCATGTCCTTTTCCCATTTCCGCAACAAGCCAGCCTTGTAACGCGGGTCTTTGGTCTCCCAATCAGTAATATACAGTTCAGGCGATCGGATTTTCTCAGCGTGTCGTTCCACCTGCGAAACCCGAGAAATAATTGACCTTTGTAGCTGCTTCTTACTCTTTCCCAAAGCATCTAAATAAACGCCTTCATGACTGTGACGTTTTCCCAGTCTTGCAGCCTTAACTACCTCAGACTGATCGATTGATACATGCTTCGCAATAATATCAGCTTGATCATTGGGTCTGAACGTGTCGATGTTGTCCAGCCCAATTTTTCTTCTCACTTCGATTGTATCACTTTCACCTGAAGCCGTCAATCTCTTTGAGTGAACGTTCTGATGCTTACCATCTGCTGGATCATACTCCACCAAGCATCGACAGTTCGCATGTCTTCGGTAAACATCTTTGGGAACATCGGGATAATCATATTCACCATCCAAGGCACGACACCATTCACAGCATTTATGGCCTGAGCGACGAATGATTTTGGGACTCAATCCCGATTTGTAGTGAAAGTCCGCATTTCTTTGGACTGATTGATCAACAATACTCTGACTGAATGTATCAAACGCGGTAATCAGCGTGCTTGAAACATCGTCGTATTTCTTTGCATTTGATACCAGATCGACCAGCCCATCAATACGGTCCTGTTCTAGAATCAAATCCTGTGCATCAATTCCTATATTGGCTTTCTGGTTCAGTTTCCACTGGACCATTTTGGTATAGGCCGCCACCAGAGTATAGTTTTCATCAAGCGTCGCAGGAATCAATCGTTGTGCAATGTTGTAGTACATTCTCCCATCCGGGAGTGCAGCTGATGTAACATGCTTCTCATAAGATCTGCCAATCAAACGAGAAACCTCGAGGGCATATTCCTGAGCTTCAGCGTATGTTGCCGTTCCCTGTTTTACTTTTTCCAGAAGTTTCTGTATCTTCAAGCTTTTGCTATAAGCTTTCTGAAATTCCGTTTTGACGTCCTCTATCAGCTGGGGAGCAATATCTTCCATGGGCTGCTCCTTATGTGTTCGGGTCGATGCCCGTCATATCCCGCAGATTGTCAGGACCAAAATAACCGGGTACCGCCTGATTGATTTTGCTGATGCCGTCACCAATGCCGGAGAGCATGGCGGCATCAGGCTCGAACACCGGCTCCCATACAGCCTTCGACAGATAGAACTGCTGACGCTTGTAAGAATACTGATCCCTGACACATGCAGCAAGATACCCCACATTCAGGAAACCACTACTGAAGCACTTCTGCGCCTTCCTCGCAGCAAGACGCAAATTCTCATGGCTCGCCTTGATTGCATCAGCGCTTGACGGGTTATCTGTGACAAATCCCAGATCATCCAGCGTCAGGCCGGTTTCACCGGCAAACAGTGACGCAAACGTACGCAGTTGCTCTGTATAGGGACTCATGCTCTGCTGCGTAAACTGGCCCAGCTTTGGTGCGTCGCCCTCGTCATCCTTGGTTAACCTCAGAAACGAAGACATAAAAGCTTTCATATCGTCCATTTCTTCGGCATCCTGCGCAAGCCCAGTCACGTACTTCTGCGGGAAGCTGTAAAACTCTGCACTCACTTCTGATCGCAGGAGGGTTCGCAACGCACCTTGCATCAGATTCATGCAAGCGCGGGAGATTCTGGAATGGCCAAAGGGACGCATAGCATCCGGCCGGTAAATGATCGGCACCAACAGTGGATACGGTGCATCGTGGGTATCCACACGAACAAGCCGGTTCTGCTGGTAGAATTCCGTCCGATACGGCAGGAAGTAAGCATCCATCTCAACATTGTTGTTTTTATCGCGGCTGATCACAGCATAGCCTTCTTTCAGCATTCCCGTAATCGGATCTGCATCACCTGTAGCATTACTTCCATCAATGACCTGCAGACGTGGATAACCCTCTTCGTCCTCGGATATGTAAACAAAGCAGCAAGAGCCGATCAGCGCAGAGAGAATCGCACTGTCCGGCAAAATATCGCCGTTGTTCATGGCAAAAATGGTATTCAGGTCGAAGTTGTCATTCTTGAACTCCCGGAACGAAAGCCGGTCCGCCAGTGAGTCCACTGCCTTGCCGCACCAACCCAGTGTTTCAGCCATCCACATGAACTCCGAGGGGATCAATGTACGCAGGTATTTGACGCCATTTTTCATGTCATAATACCTGTATCGAAGCAAAACACGGGTGCGTTTCAGCGCCAAGTGGTTCTTCAGATATTCCCTGCCTTTGTATGCCACACATGGCACCTCCTTTTGTCTTTGAGTGGTGTACTTCTCCGCGAGAAATATTCCCAGTACGCCTGTGGAAGGTCGGAAGGCCCCCGGGGAGGGGGGTATAGCCCCCTACTTTGACCTGTATGCTGCCCAATCACAAGACTGCGGCAAAATACGGTTGGAGAGGGTCTCGTCCTCTTCGGCCTTTCTGTGACGTCTCAGCAGTTTGTCCGACTTCTGACGGTTGCAAGTCCAATGTGCAAGCTGCAGATTTTCCCTGTCACTGGGGTGTCCTCCTTTTGTCACTGGAATGATGTGGTCAATGCACGGTGACAAAGGGTGAGGATAGCGCAAGGATTTATCGACAGGCTTTCCGCAGATGCCGCAGATGTGCTGCGTTGCCATGATTTTCTTCTTGTTCCGATCATAGGCAAGGCGATGTGCGCCGTCTTTGTCTGGTCTGTTTCGCTTGGATACCTCCACTGTTCCTCACTTCCTCCTAGTTCATGCTATTAAAATAGCATGTTTTAAGCGAGCACCCTGCCAACTTTCACACTAACTCCAGAAAAATTGCAATATCCAGAAGAAATTTATCACGTTCACGGTAGAAACCACGTTCAGAGAACCCCTCCACATCCAGAACTTTGTATGGGTATTTCTTTCCGCTCTTGCAGTTCAGATAGATAGCATCAACAAGTTTCTTCCGCATTAGCTCTGATAGATCCCTGCGGACCCTCTTCGTTGCATACTCTACAGCACGCATTCGTTTCGTTTCTGGAAGATCTTCCAGACCCAAAACCTGTTCCGCGATATTCTCTGTTGTACGTGATGCTGTGTGTGATCCTGAAATGTAAACGCCCTCATGTAGTTCCTCATTGTCTGGATCTTCTTTATCTCGAATCGTGATGATGTTATCAGATCTATTGGATATCAGTTCGGACCGGCGGAGCAAGTACTCCTGCCGGCGGCGGTGATAACCACATACGATTTGGATACAGACTTTCCGCACATCATCTGGAAACTGCTTAGGTCGACTCATATCACACACCTCCCATGGTGGATTTGGTTCTAAAACTTTACACATTTACAAGGCTTAAGTTATCCGGTTTCAGGACCGGTCTGTTTTGCTTTGTTTCTTCGCTGTTGCTTTGGCGGGATGACCACATACTTAAAATACAGATAGCCGTACTTTGTTTTCTTGGTCTCTACCAGCTTGTATCCCTTCGGAGCAACAGGCGGACGCTTCTCAGAATAGCCGCCTGTAACGCGCACCTCTGTCGGCTCCTCTCGCTGCGGCTTTCTGGCATTCTTTGTCATAAACCACCGATGGCCGCCTTGCTCCGGAGTCCAATGCTCAAACATATAATTTGCCAGACCAGTAAAATCGGCACCGCAATCCTCATTGTCGTACCAGTTATGCTCCCGAAGCTCCACGATGCGCTTAACTTTCCCATACTTCCATTTTTGGGAAAGGAACGCCTCCGGAATCCCCTTAATAATCAGGTGGAAGTGGATGCGACTTGTGGACTTTCCCCGACCCATAACCGCACAGATCACAGCTTCTGGGTATTTTCTTTGCAGCACACGCACAAAGTTGCTTCGTATTCTGCGAGCATCGTCAAATGTATGTACTTCCCAGTCGGTATCGAATGTAGCAGTCAGATAGAGGTCGCCCGGGTCAAAGTTTTCATTGACCGCTCGCACAAACGTCCTTCTGGAGATTTCCTCCCGGTGTTTTTCGCGCTCTGATTCGTCCTTGAATCTCTTTCTTGGTGGTTTCTCTGGATCATAATCAACCACATTCCTCACGCCATCGGGAACGTTATACACCAATTGCTCACAGATGCGACCCGAGAATATGCGTCGTTTCATCGTTTTGATGCCCACATAACCACCTCCATGTTGTCACAGGCTCCGGCATGGCAACGGCGAGCCGGTACCACGGCGCAAACTGCGAAATCTTTCACCAATCCTTGCAAACACTGCTTGGATGCAATTGCTCCAAAGGGAAGGACTCCCGGAAGTTTCCCCATACTCCCTTGAACTCCAGCACCGCAAATCGTCCCTGCGGATGCACATAGACAACCTTCCCCTTCATCGGGCTTCTGTGATTTTTCTGGTCCGGAATTGCCGCAGCTGGAGTCACCCGGAACACAGTTCCAATCATGAAGTCACCTCCAATTTGGCAACTGCATTCGCCGTCTCAAGCAGTGTAGAACGAATAATTCCACGGGTTCTATTCGCAGTATCCTGCAGCAATGCTATGACGGATTCTTTCATATCCATCTGCCCTAGGCGGAATGCTGCCTGTTTCTCTGTACTGATCAGCGCCGCCACATCGGCAGGCGGTGTGTGGTTAATCAGCGAAATTCCTGCTGCTTTCAAAATTGGATCCGCCAAAAGGATTTCTGCAAGTTCTATCGCCTCGCCTGCTTTAATCAACTTTTCCATATCGTCCTCCTGTTTTTCTCCCCATGAGCAGAATTCGTTCGGCTCAACTGTCCTATGTAGCCCCTTTGGTGTTGTGCACTTCAGCGTCCCATTGCTTGTGTTCCAGCTTGCCGATTGGCACTGGAAGCAATAAACCGGTAACTTTTCCATACTCACGCCTCCACCGGTTTGAGTCGATCCATGTCCATCCATTCCCAATGCTCGTCTTCCGTGCTGTCATTCCAAATCAGAAACCGTGTCCCACTGACCGCATATACCGTGTACACGTGGCCATTAAAAATACTTTTCACTTTGAACATTACAAAACCTCCACATATGCCATTCGGAGAATATCATCAATAGTGTTAATCTCCGAATCACCCGCATAGTCTCCGCCGTCAGTGTAATAGTTGTATGCGGTGTAAGGTTTTCTTGTTATACCCGTGTATTCCTCCAGCTTCTCAACAAACAGTTGGTCGTTTGTGGCATAGGCATCTATTATTTCGTCATATTGTGCTTTCGTAATTTTTGCCATCATTCACCCTCCTTTTGCCTGTAAGGCTGCGGCAGGGACATCCATGCCACTGGTATCAGATCACCGTTGATATGGTGAATCGTAAATTCACCGTTTCTGGTGATTCCCTCGCGAACGAAACAGTTATCTGGGTACGGCTTGTCTGATGTGGGATCCATCCACGTTACGAGTACCGGCTTCGACACCGTTCCAAGTCCCGGTACAACACTCTGCTGTTCTTCCGGCATACCTTCCGTCACAGGAATCCACCGCTGTACCGTCACACCATTTGCAATCAGGTGGTTAGCCAAATTCTGAATAACACAATAACTCAGATTTGCCACTTCCCCACATTGACCGTACTTTCTGTCTGTGCAGCTTCCGAGAGATTCCCCCGGTCCATTGCAAGCACATGAGGAAATCAATTTAACTATCGTTTGTCTCATTTGTTTTCCTCCCCCGGTGGTGTCCGGTGCTCACAATGATGCGCCGTGCATTTTGCGACCTTTCCGCCAATCTTCTCGGCAAGCTTCATGGGGCAGTTCTCACCGGTGCAGGCAAAAACATGGGAGAGTCTTTTCCGGCTGTCCGTTTCCGGCACCCAGCCAAGAACCTCCAACACCTCGTAAATGGTCTCATCCTCCGCATCCACCGCCACACCGGAGCAGATCGCGTCGATCAGATTCAGCCATTTGATAAATCCCACGCCTGTCACTTCGCCGAGCTTGTGGGCAGCCGTCATGGGCTTATGTACCGGGGTATTCCGCTCATCCGCCCGCCACTCCCGTATGCCGTGGATTAGTTCATCCATCTCTTTCTTCGGAAATGTCTTCATTGTTTGCCTCCCTGTTTCTCAAGTTTCTCTGCCCGTGCACTGTACATATCTCCCTTATTTTTCAGTTCCAGTCCCCGGTCGATATGTTTAATCGCACGACCATACGCACGGTTTGCTCTGTCCCAGAGTACAGCCGTACGGAACAGTCGCCATAGCTTTACAATAGCTCCTATCAGCTCCATTAGGCCCACCCCTTGCGCAGCTCTTCGATCAGCGCCAGTGCGGCCTTCTTCATGGAACCGGCCTTGGTCTCGTCTGTCAGCTTGGTCTTGGTGTACAGGCCCTTGATGCGGTTGTGATCCTCCTGCAGCTGCTCGCACAGAGTCAGGAACTTGGCAATGTCAGGATCTGAAAGCTTGGTGTTCTTCTCCATGGCGGCGAGCTTCGCTTCCAGCTCTTTGCTCTTATCCTCAGCTGCAGCCTTTTCCGCTACAACGGTATCCAGCTGCTTGCGCAGATCTACGGTTGCCTTCCGCGCCGCCTCCTGCTCCGCTTCCAGACGGATCTGCTGCATCATGGCAGCCGGGATCTTGGGATTTGCCTGAAGCTGCTCTAACTGCTCCCGCACACGTTTCTCATTCTTCTGCGCTTCCTCCAGCTGCCTTTGGGCTTTCTCCGTTTCTTTTTCCTTCCGCCCTGCAAGCTTGCGCGCCTTCTCCAGTTCCTCTGTCAGTTCGAGCTGTGCATCCCGTGCCAACTGAGCCGCTTCCTGCTGGGCATGCTCCTGACGCTTCGCTTCACGCAGTTCCTCTTCCAGATCTGTCACGCGTTTCTCAGCAGCTTCTTTACCGCAGCGGACTTCTTCCAGCTCTTCGCGCACCGCCCGCTCCACATCGCGGGTGGACATATTCTCCATATCGTGCTTTTCCACGAACTCCGCCCGGTCCTCCGGCGGCAAAGCAATCAGCGCCAGTGCCTGCGTATAGGTTAGATTCCCAAACTGTTTGGAATTCTGCAGTGTGGAAAAGAAAGACTCCTGATTGTCGCCGTACTCGTTGTAAAGGCGCATCAGGTTGTTTGCCTGCGAGGTGGAGTATTCCACCCGCTCCTGTAAGTACTTGCCCCATTCGCCGTAGGGCACCATGCTCTTGGCTTCCACCAGCAGGCGGCCAATTTCGATCAGATCGCTCAGAAGCTGCCGCGCCGCCCGCCGCTGCACATATTTGATTTCCCCGGTAACGATCTCAATATCCCGGGCAGTAATGATTTCACTCATGCTGTTTTCATTCCTTTCTCCCTGCTCTTACGTAGGGCATTAACGAATCCTTCCGCAAATCGCTTGACGTGTTTCTTTGCAATGCAGTCACCGTATCCATAGAGTTGAAGAATATGGAACGTCTTCATATCCACCTCCATAGTGAAGAACGGTCTTTCCCGCTCCGTCACTTTTCGAATGAAGAAAATCATCTTCGTGCCCGCCACATGGTTGTTGTAATACGCTGGAAACCGTCCCACGCAGTGATTCAAGCTCTGACCCTCCGCAATAAATTCCGCTCTCGTCTGCGGAACAATAATGCAAAACATCTTGCTCTCATAGGAGTACATTCCTAGATCTTCCACCACAGGATCTGCAACGCGAGCAAAGGCAGCATCCACTTCCTCATTACCTTCGCTGTCGAGCAGCGTCATCAGCCGGTCATGGGCTTCCTTGATGTCCCGCGGGTATCGAACGGATTTGCGGGACAGGTCAACTCCAAGAACTTCGGACATTTCGATATAGTCCCGGTACCATGTGATGTTCTGATCTGTAGAACTTGGGAAATGCAACAGCCTTTGTTTACGGAAATAGTTAAGGAACTTCTCGAAGGACATATTCTTCAGAACGCTGCCTACAAGACCTGAGTACTTACCCGGTATTTTCAGCAAACGATATTCTTCCAGATCGTCTTCACTGATCCATTTCCCATAAGCACGCATAATTTGCAGTTCATCCAGAGAAACATTCATACTCCTGCATACACTCAGTTGCTGTTTGTCGATACCTAATACACTTTGGACCGATACTTTCTCCGACCGCTCCGTTTGTACCAGTTCGCTGACCTGATCCGCCAGTTTCGTCAGACCCATTTTCAGCAGATATTCCATCTCCGGGTACTTTTCCAGATTGGTTATCAGCTTTCCGAAACGCATATTGCAGCCGCTCTGGGCAATCACCATGCGCAGGTCAACACCGTGGTATTTCTCTCCAAATACATCATCCAGATTGTCTGCGTATACAAAGGATTCCGCTTCGCAAACCGTTCCGTTATTGTTGCGGTGCCAGTCATAGGCACCCATCTGGTAGCTGTACAGGGTTGTACCCTTTTCTGTCTGGATATGAAGATTGTAGGCCGTGTCAAAATATCGGTATGCCTTTTCAAATTTCGGCCAGTCAAAGTACCGATGCACTGTTACCCAGCGCAACAACAGGTTTCCATCCACCCGCGCTGCCACACAGATTCTGTCTTCATCACACCAAATCTTTTTAATCCATGCTGCTTTGTATGCAGAGTATCTTCCGCATTTCGGACACCTGCCATTCTGCCCATGGGCCACATCCCGCCGTTGTTCAAACTCATGGCCACATACACCGCACCGGGCAGTCCGTCTGCCCTGCTTATCCTTCTTCGAGAAAAAAATATAGCTATTATGAAACACATGGTTGTCGCAGTATTCTCCAAGGTTCTCCGGCAGCTTTGGGTACATGCTAAATAGTTTTTTCTGCAGACTCTCAGCGGCCTCTTCTCTTTTTCTGCGTCTGTCCCAGTTGATGTCATCAACCCAGTCACCAACTATACCTATTACTGTTTTCCGCCAGCTTCTTTTGCTGCCAAGGATTGATAGTACCAATTCATCGTCAGATGGATCGGAATAGAAATAGGAGTACCATTCCAGTTTTTCCGGATTTTTATGTCCCCACTTCTTGGCAGGCCATTCCTCGCAGGTAAGATGTATTTTTGCGTCTGTGAAGAACCGCATAGCCAGAACGGGTTCATCTTTTTTGTTTCGCTTAAATGTATCTACCACCAGCACCTTGCCGCTGCGGGGAAGTTCAAACACCTCCGCTGCGCAGACATATCGAACATGCTTTTCCACATTCTTCGGCTCTGGGCATTTCAGTACATCAATGGTGGCCAGCTCTTTCTTTATCAGCATCCCGCCACCTCAGAAGAAATCTGCCAGATTCAGGATCAGGCTAGGTGTCACGTCCTCAATCGGTGCCGGCGGCAGTTTTTCCTTGCCAACCATTCCATCAATCAGATCGATGGTCAGCTGC
>JAFYLN010000198.1 GCA_017537045.1 Oscillospiraceae bacterium
CGACGTGGCAATCTCCTGGTACAATCCATCGATAAATGCCGAAAAATCAAACATCGTACCGGGAGATTCCCACGTCGGGGCTTCGCCCCTCCTCGGAATGACATCCTTGGTGGTGCGGTGCAACAGTACGTTAAACATCAACTTATCTATTCATTCCCTTCGATTTGTGCTTGACAGTGGCAGCGAAGGGGAGTATACTAAAGCCATCAAATGAACGTTTGCTCATATGTTGTTTCCAAAGGAGGCATCACCATGGTACAGAAAGTCTATCTCATCGAAAATTTAGACTGCGCCAACTGCGCAGCAAAAATCGAAGCAAAATTCAATGCGCTGCCCGAAGTGGAAGCTGCCACCATCACCTTTGCTACCCGTCAGCTTCGCCTGACCGCTGAAAATCCCGATGCTTTGCTTGAAAAGCTGACTGCCCTTGCCCGCACGGTGGAAAGCGAAGTAGAGATCCATCCCTGTTCCCCACACCACCACAGCCACCGTCATGCAGAGCACGGTTATCAGCATGAGCATCATGAGGACTGCGGATGTAAGCATAACCATCAGGAGCACCACCATGAGGGATGCAGCTGCGGACACGACCATCACGGGCACCATCATGAACATCACCACGGCAGCGAAGGGGATGACAAAAAGACCCTCCTGCTGGGTGCAGCCCTCTTCGCAGGTGGCCTGCTTCTGAATCTTGCCGATTCCCACCGGTTTGGCTTTATCGCATTTCTTGGAGCCTATGTGGTACTGGGGCATCAGATCATTGCCGCCGCATGGAAAAATCTCCGGAACGGCCATGTGCTGGACGAAAACTTCCTCATGAGCATTGCAAGTCTTGGTGCATTCTTCATTGGTGAAGCTGCCGAAGCAGTGGGTGTAATCCTCTTTTACTGTGTGGGCGAATATTTTGAAGACCGCGCTGTAGCCCGCAGCCGCAGCCAGATCATGGATGCCGTCGACCTGCGCCCCGAAGTGGTGATTCTCGAAGGCGGCAAGACCATTCCCGCTGAAGATGCAAAGATCGGAGATATCCTGATCGTCCGTCCCGGCGACCGCATCCCATTGGATGGTATTATCCTCCACGGCGAAAGCCGTATTGATACTGCCCCCATCACCGGCGAGCCGGTTCCTGTGAGTGTCCAGGCCGGTGACAGTATTATTTCCGGCTGTGTCAACACCTCCGGTCAGCTTATCATCCGCGTCACCCATCCCCTGTCTGAATCCATGGTGACCCGTATTTTGAACAGCGCGGAAAATGCCGCTGCCAGCAAGCCGAAGCTTGACCGTTTCATCACCCGTTTTGCCCGCGTCTACACCCCGGTCGTGGTGGCGCTGGCGGCAGCCGTTGCCATCGTTCCCTCGCTCATCACAAGCAACTGGAATTACTGGATCTACACCGCCCTGTCCTTCCTTGTCATGAGCTGTCCCTGTGCGCTGGTGCTCAGCGTGCCGCTGGCATTTTTCTCCGGTATCGGCACTGGCAGCAAACAGGGCATCCTGTTCAAAGGCGGTGCCTCCATGGAAGCTCTCAGCAGCATCAAGGCTGTGGTCATGGACAAAACCGGCACCCTGACCCGTGGTGACTTCCGGGTGCAGGAGATTCACGGCGGTGATGCGATCCTGAAAGCCGCCGCCTCTTGCGAGCAGTATTCCACCCATCCCATCGGCATCAGCATCCTGCAAGCTGCAAAAGAGCACTGCATCCTGCCTGAATATCCCGAAAAGATTGAAGAAATTGCAGGCAGGGGCATCAAGGCTGTGTTGGGTGGCAGAGAAATTCTCTGCGGCAGCGAGAAACTGATGCGCGATCATGGCATTGTGCTGCCCGGGGCTTTTGATGGTGCCGGCACCCGCGTGTTCGTTGCCGTGGATGGCGCATACAAAGGTGACCTTCTGATTGCGGACACTTTGAAGCCGGAAGCAAGATCCGCTGTCAGCCGTTTGAAGCAGCAGGGACTTTCCACCGCCATGCTCACCGGCGACAATGAAGAAAGTGCCGCTGCCATCGCAGCGGAAACCGGGATCAACGAGGTATATGCCCGTCTGCTGCCGGATGAAAAACTCACCGCCCTGCAGCAGCTCCGCACCGCAAAGGGTGCGGTCATGTATGTGGGCGACGGTATCAACGATGCACCGGTTCTGGCTGGTGCCGATGTGGGTGCCGCCATGGGCAGCGGCGCTGATGCGGCCATCGAAGCAGCCGATGTGGTGTTTATGACCTCCTCAGTGGATGCCATCGGCGAAGCTGTGGATATTGCACGGGCAACCCGGCAGATCGCATTGCAGAACATTGTATTTGCGCTGGCCGTCAAGGCAGTCGTCATGGTTCTGGGTCTGGCAGGTTACGCCTCCATGTGGATGGCAGTCTTTGCCGATTCCGGTGTTGCCATGCTGTGCGTACTCAATTCCATCCGCCTGCTCTACCGGAAGAAATAAAGCATGCCCTGCGGGTTAAATTGATGTTTGCCGCACCATGTAGCGTGGATAACGTAGGGGCGACCATTGGTCGCCCGTGCAGCAGAATGTTACGAATTTGCATTGGTTTTCGGCGAATTCGTAACATTGTACCGCCGGGCGGCGGGTCGCCGCCCCTACGATAGAATTGATAGACAGTACGACAAACTGAAATTTGAAAATCTGCCTGAGGGGTATGCCTCTCTATAATTTCAGGGCGTGCTGCAAATTGCAGCACGCCCGTTAAATTTGCGCTTCCATATTGGATTCCAGAATCATGGACGCTCCTGTAATGGGATGGGTAAATTCCAGCCGCTTGGCACAAAGCAGCTGATGGGTCAGGCCAAAATCCGCGCTGCCGTTTCCATACTGGGGATCACCCAGTATGGGGCAGCTCATATAGGCACAGTGGACACGAAGCTGGTGCGTGCGGCCTGTGACAGGGATCAGCGCCAGTTTGCTGTACCCCTCCAGCCGCTGCAGCACCTGAAATTCCGTGATACAGCGCTTTCCGTCAGGATGTACCTCCCGCAGCAGGCTTGGCGGCAGCTTGCGGGCAATGGGCGCATCAATGGTGCCAGCATCCTCCGCAGGGTCCCCGGACACCAGCGCGTGGTAGGTCTTTCTCAGTTCGGTCTGCTGCATCAGGGCATGGATGTGGGAATTTTTCGTCAGCAGCACGATACCGAAGGTGTCCCGATCCAGCCGCGTGACCGGATGGAATGCACATTTCTGTCCTGTTCGGACATAATAGCCCAGCACGAAATTGGCCAGCGTTCCGTCGTTTTTGGAATGGGACGGATGGATCAGCATCCCGGCAGGCTTGTCCACAGCCAGAATATGCTCATCTTCGTAAAGAATTTGCAATTGTCCATCCTGCGGCGGATAATTCGGCTCTTCCTCATCCAGCAGGGCTGTGATCACATCGCCAGCTCTGATTGAAAAATCATTATGCTGTGGCGCGCCGTTGACAAAGATCTTCTCCTGCCATTTCAGGCGGTTGACAAGGCCTGTGGACATTTTCATCTCATCCTTAAGAAAGGAGGACAGCCGCCCATCCCGCGTTGCGGTATGCTTCAGTTCCATGTGACCACTTCCTTTCAAATTTCAGTTTATCGATCTGTTGAAAACTTGCCTCTCCCTTTGGGAGAGGTGCCCCAAATCAAGGATTTGGGGCGGAGAGGGTTCATTATTTTCCCTCTCAGTCAAAAATCGCTTCGATTTTTGACAGCTCTCCCAGAGGGAGAGCCAAGGGCATCGCCGCCAACAGCCCGATAAACATCAATTTTCTGATCTTCTTCATGTTTACAAAAAGACCCTGCCTGTGGGCAGGGTCTTGTGTTTGCTTCTTACAGAGCAGCCTTAGCCTTCTCAACAACTGCTGCGAATGCAGCTGCGTCCTGAATAGCCATCTCGGACAGGCTCTTGCGGTTCATCTCGATGCCGGCCTTCTTGACACCGTTCATGAACTTGGAGTAGTTCAGGCCGTAGGGAGCGACAGCTGCGCTGATACGGGTGATCCACAGACGACGGAAGTCGCGCTTCTTCATCTTGCGGCCCTTGAAAGCGTAGTTGCCGGACTTCATGACCTGCTGCTTGGCCATCTTGAAGTGCTTGGACTTGGAACCCCAGTAGCCCTTAGCCAGCTTCAGGGTAGCATTTCTTCTCTTGCGCGTCATCA
>JAFYLN010000199.1 GCA_017537045.1 Oscillospiraceae bacterium
CTCTGGTCACCACCGGCGTTGTCGGTAAGGTCGACATCGTGATCACTGTCGCCGGCGGCGGTGTTGCCGGTCAGGCAGGCGCCATCCGTCATGGCATTTCCCGCGCTCTGGTTCTGCTGAACCCCGAGTACCGCGCTTCTCTGAAGGCTGCTGGCTTCATGACCCGCGACCCCAGAATGAAGGAAAGAAAGAAGTACGGTCTGAAGGCCGCACGTCGTGCACCTCAGTTCTCCAAGAGATAATTATCTCAAACTTCAAAGCCTGTATTCATGCGTTTTTCGCCTGGATACAGGCTTTTTCCTTTGTTTTTATATCTAAAATGTTGGAGTGCTATTTCGTCAGGTACAAAAACCCAACAAAAACCCAACACAAATTTTCTCGTTTTGTTCGGATTTTTCCTTATTTGTGAAAAAGTTAAACTTGCATTTTCGACTCGTTTTGCGGTGTATACAGAGCCTGAGACAGTATTTGATTTGCTCTTTTCTGAGCTTTCTTATTTACATGGCTGTAGACATCCAGAGTAACCGATGTCTCCGAGTGACCCAGTTTTTCGCTGACGCTGACAATGTCTGCACCATTGGCGATGCTGATCGTGGCCATTGTATGCCGAAGTGCGTGAGGATGCAAATTTTGGATTCCATACTTCTTACCGAATCTTGAAAGATAAGATGTTGGAGCCTGAGGATTCAGTACCTTACCGTTATCTCGCGTAAAGCAGTATCCTTCTCTCGGGTATCCCTGTGCCAACAAATATTTTGCCTGCTCCCGCTTCCATTCTCTCATAACTGACAGAACCGTGGGATTCAGATAAAGAACTCTGTTCTTACGGTTTTTAGTGGTTGTAATGTAAGTTCCTTTGCCGGATGTGTATTGTGCATTCCTGAAGATCTTTACCTCACCGGTTGTCAGATCTACTGCATCCCACATCAAGCCAACGACTTCACCTCTTCGGCAGCCGCTGTCGATCATAAACATCACAAGTGCCTTCCACATCATTGACTCATGATCCAGACAGGAAATTATGTACTTTGCTTCCTCTTCCGTATATACCTGTGCTTCTTTCTCGATCTCGTCTTTCCTCGGTTTGGGTCTCTTCAGCTTCTGCATGGGAGATACCTGCAGCACATCATTTTCAACAGCCGAAGCAAAGATCCTGTGCAAGATAATGAAGTGCTTGAGTACAGTTTTGTGTCCTACAAGTTCTCCCGTAAAATAGTTCTTTCCATTCGCCTGAAAATCAACGATATACTTTTTGATCATAGCTGGAGTAATATCCTCCATCTTGTAATCATTAAATACCGGTCCTGCCCTTCTTAGTACATAGTCGTAGTTCTCCAGAGTTCCGGGGGCATTGGTCACAGCCATTTCCTCCAGCAGCATCTCTACATATCGCTTAAATGTTGGCCTTCTTTCATCATCCAGTTTTTTTAGCTCTTCCTCCTTTCGTAATTCTTCAATTTCCTGCTGCTTTTGGGCTTTTGTTTTCACTTTGCCCGCCTTACAATCGCACTCAAATTTTGCAGCTTCAATTTGAGCCTGTTTGCACGCCTTCTTGTCCGACCATGTCGGAGGTGGTGTGTACCTTGTACTGTAGGGCGTCAATTGTTTCCCCGTAACAGGATCACGCCCTCTGGAAACACGAATCTCAAAGACGCGGGTGCCATCTTTCAAATAGCGCTCTGTTACACTCGCCATAGGAATCATCTCCTTTTTTCATATTGGGGATACCTAATTACACCGAAGAACGGAGATTATTGCAACGTATTGTCGCATAATATAAAACAAGATCATTCGCTTTCCATGGCTCATGTATTTAGATAATCGCAAAGATTCTATTCCTCAGAAATATTCTCAGAAACATTACTTTTGCTTTGCATATCCAATTGCTTCAAGAGGAGTGGAACATTTACCATAAACTTACTCCCCTCTCCAGCAACATAAAATCCTGGAACTGTTCTATTCTTTACTCCCTTTCGTAGATAGCTCTCCCCTAATCCAGTCACTTGGGCTGCCTGCCGAATTGACATATATGTCCTGCAGTCTTTTTCAAAGGACAATTTCTCACGCAAAAACGCTCCCCCTCTCCTTCTACAAAATCTTAGTTAAATCTATATCCAAACGACAAAATCCGCACTCGCTCATGCAGTGCGGACTTGAACTTTTTCACTTTTCTATCTAAAAGGCAGATCAGACGGCAGCTGGCAAAGCCGCTCCATAGGATTTATAGTGCCTCCCCCCATTCTCATGACGGGGCGACCCACGGTGTGACCCATGGCCATCGCAAGTATCATCATCAACTGCATGTAATTCGTCGCCTCACAACTTTGCCGGCATTGCTCTATGGTGTAAATAACATCGCTCCGGCGCACCTCTTTCTCCTCCTCTCAAGGCCGCTGATCCCCGCGTATTCACCATTTGGCTCGTCACATACAGAACGTATCTGGTGCCTTATTCACTTGTTGTAGGTCCTTTACCGACCTGAGGAAACGCCTTGCATGAAGGCGCTCCATCAGATCTGCAAATTATTATGCTGTCACTATTTTCTAACTTCAGGCGGTCCAGCGAGATGATCATACTTCAAAAAGATTTGAAGCATCAATGTCTGCTGGATGTTCTGTTTCACTTCCGGATCAACGACCGTAACCTTTTTACCTTGATCATTGATGATGGTTTTACTGGCTGCATCAGTAATCATCTTATCATAATGCACCAACACACGATTTAGTGCTTCACTATCCCCCTGCTTACAGGCAAGGATCGTATCGTAATCGATTTTCTTAGCGGCCATCTTCCGTACCCTCCAATAATATTCTCAGCTTTTTCATTGCCATCTGCTTTCTGTAAGCAACAGTCTTATGACTGATTTTCATTAACCTTGCAATGTCCATATCGCTGTATTCTTTGAAAAAGCTAAGCAGTAACACAGCTCTCTGATTTGGCATGATAAACTGAATCGCTTCTCCAATTCGCTCATCTGTTATTGTAATGTCAATCCCTTTCACTTTATATGTCCGCGAATATGTAACATAAGCATCCTCGACTCGCTCCAGTTCCAGAGCTTCCACCTGCATGGCCTCCAGCGATGAAAAGCGTTTTTCTCTTTTCATTCTGCATTTTCGGTTATCCATACAGGCGTTCCGAATGACTTTCCTGCAGAATGAATCAAATC
>JAFYLN010000200.1 GCA_017537045.1 Oscillospiraceae bacterium
CGTCAAGGTCAATCTGATGGCACCCCAGGAATATGTGGGCAACATCATGGATCTTGCCACCTCCCGCCGCGGTGAATTCAAGGATATGGTGTACCTTGATGCCAACCGCGTGGAGCTGCACTACGATATGCCCCTGAATGAGATCATTTACGATTTCTTCGATGCCCTCAAGTCCCGCACCCGTGGCTACGGCTCTTTGGACTATGAACTTATCGGCTACCGTCCCTCCAAGCTGGTCAAGCTGGATATCCTGCTCAACGGCGATGTGGTGGATGCCCTGAGCTTCATCCTCTTTGCGGAAAACGCCTATCCCAGAGCCAGAAAAATCTGCGAAAAGCTGAAGGAGAACATCCCCCGCGCACAGTTTGAGATCCCCGTGCAGGCGGCCATCGGCGGCAAGATCATTGCCCGCGAGACCATCAAGGCTGTCCGCAAGGACGTGCTGGCCAAGTGCTACGGCGGCGATATTACCCGTAAGAAGAAGCTGCTGGAAAAGCAGAAGGAAGGCAAGAAGCGGATGCGTACCTTTGGTACGGTCTCCGTTCCTTCCGAGGCCTTTATGGCTGTCCTGAAACTGGACGAAGACTAAAACTTGCCTCCCTCCCTGAGGGAGGTGGCACGGCGCAAGCCGTGACGGAGGGAGTGTCCTATTTTTAGAAGTACACTCCCCCAGTCTGCTGACGCAGACAGCCCCCTCAAGGAGGGGGGCCAAGGTTCACCTTATTCGGAGGTAAAATACACCATGCCCTTTCTGACAAATAAAAAGAACAAAACACCCCTCGGCATTTATATTCATGTACCTTTCTGCCGCAGCAAGTGCCAGTACTGCGACTTCTACTCCCTGACCAATAAAGACGACAAGCTGATGGACGGCTATCTGAAAGCCATCTGCGCCCACATCAGGGAATCCGGCTCCCTTGCCCCCGGCTATAAGGTGGACACCATCTACTTCGGCGGCGGCACCCCCAGCTTCTTCGGTGCCGACGGCATGGCCACCATCATGACTGCCATCCGCCGCAATTTCGACGTGGACTCCGCTGCGGAGATCACCTTTGAAGCCAACCCCGACTCCGTTTCTGATAAATTTTTAAACAGAATGCGGGCAGAGGGTTTCAACCGCGTCAGCCTCGGTATCCAATGTGACGATGACGAGATCCTGAAAAAGATCGGCCGTCCCCATGATTATGCCCAGGCCGTTTCCGCCGTCCAGCGCATCCGCAAGGCAGGCTTCCGGAATCTGTCCATCGACCTGATGTACGGTCTGCCTAATCAGACCCTGAAGGGCTGGAAGGACACGCTGGAGCGGGTACTGACCCTGAGTCCCGAGCATATCAGCTGCTATGGCCTGAAGCTGGAAGAGGGAACCCCCATGTACGACTACCGGGATTTCCTGAACCTGCCCGATGACGACCTGCAGGCCGACATGTACCTTGCCATGGTGGAGATTCTGCGGGAAAAAGGCTTCCGCCAGTATGAAATCTCCAATTTTGCCCGCAAGGGACTGTACTCCCGCCACAACATGAAGTACTGGACCGGCGGTGAGTATCTGGGCTTCGGTCCCAATGCCAGCTCCGATTTTGCAGGCCGCCGCTTTACCATCATCCGTGACCTGCAGGGTTACATCGACGGCATTAAAAACGGCGGTGAAGTGCTGCAGGATGTGGAGGATATCCCCATCCGGGAGCGTGCGGGCGAGTATCTGATGATGCGCCTGAGAACCTCAGCCGGCATTATCAAGGAAGAGTATGAACGCCAGTACCTGCTGCCCTTCGCACCCCTGGAGGAAGCGCTGGAAAGGAGCCGTGCCTTCGGTCATGCAGTACGCAATGAGGAAGGCCGCTGGCGGCTGACCCCCAAGGGCTTCCTGATTTCCAATACCATCATTTCCGATCTGCTGGTGATTCAGGACGGCTGCCAGCAGTTGCAGCGGTTCAGTAAATAATTTTTCAGGGTGTGTTGCAAAACACACCCTGTTTTTCTTCGTTCGCACAAATTTCAGTTTGTCGTATTAATGTAGGGGCGGCGACCCGCCGCCCGCTGCGGTTGTCTGTTACGAATTCGCCGAAATCCAATGCGAATTCGCAACATTTCTCTGCGCGGGCGACCAGTGGTCGCCCCTACATGATCCACGGCACACAGCGCGATAAACATCAATTTCCCATCCACTTTTTATAAAAAATAAAAGAAAAAGTTGAAAATTTCCCTTTACATTTGGGTAAACTCATGCTATGATAGTCAGGCTGGTCAAAAGACCGGTCGTAATTGCCATGCCCGCAGCTCAGTTCGGGGACAACACCGACCCTCTACTTAGCGCGAGGTAAATTTTAAAAAAGGTGGAAATAACAATGATCCAGAAGGAAAAGAAGACTCAGGTTATCCTGGAGAACGCTACTCACGAGGGCGACACCGGTTCTCCCGAGGTTCAGGTTGCTATCCTGACCGCCCGCATCAACGAGCTGACCGATCACCTGCGCACCCACAAGCACGACAACCACTCCCGTCGTGGCCTGCTGATGATGGTTGGTAAGCGCCGCAAGATGCTGGACTATCTGGCACACAAGGACATCAACCGTTACCGTGCTCTGATCGCCAAGCTGGGTATCCGTAAGTAAGATATTCC
>JAFYLN010000201.1 GCA_017537045.1 Oscillospiraceae bacterium
AACGTCCCTGTAATATACAGGGACGTAAAAATACGTGTTACCACTCTGTTTCGCATATTCCTCACAGAACATACCTTATTGACTTCGCAGCGCAAATGGAAAACCATAGGGCCTGAAAAGCCTCAGCGATATAACGGTCGCCCCCGTTGTGCCTACTACTGCTTCAACACACTGCTCACAGAATGAACTTCATCCGACTCCCGACTATTGCCTCGCACCACCCGGCAACTCTCTGAAGTCATCGCTCGGACTACTCTTTCTGCTCAAACGCATTTGTCATATAAAAGACTTAAAGAAATAATAACATCGTCATCTCCTTGTGTCAAGCACTTTTGTTCGCAAGCCGAAAACTAATAAAGTATTTTTCTGTTGATGATATGGAATGATTACGGGAGTGACGGACAATTGATACAAGAAGAAAGCGCTTTTGTCTTTTAATTGCGCACATTTGTGCATGATGCAGAAAATAAGCGTTAAGTCTTGGCGATTTTTTGTTTGACCGCTGTATTGACACCGCTGCTTCACTGTGGTAAAGTATGGACAAATTCAATAAGCAATTCACAAAGGCGTTGATGAAGACGGAATCCGTAACGAATTTTCAGAGAGTCGGGGATGGTGGAAGCCCGATAAGGAGTAGCGGAAATTCCCATCCCTTCTGAGCCGGAAGCCCCAAAGGTTCATCACCCAGTAGGCGTTTCCCGTGTATGCTACGTTAGTGCATAGAAGTTGTTGGACTTCGAAGAGGTGGCGAAATATTATTTTCGCAATTTGAGTGGTACCGCGGGTTTGTTTTACTCGTCTCAAGAACAATTGTTTCTTGAGGCGTTTTTTTATTTTCATTTTTCAGAAAGGAGAATCACTATGACCAACACGAATCCTTCCACACAGCTTATGGACATTGCAACCCGTATCAGAGGTATGCGCGAGATTTTGGGCTACAGTACCCAGAAGATGGCCGAACAGACGGAGGTTTCCGAAGAAATTTACCGCCAGTATGAAACCGGTACCGTAGATCTGCCGTTTACCTTCCTGCACAAGTGCTCCAAGGTCTTTGGTCTGGAGATCACCGTTCTGTTGGAAGGCCGCAGTGCCAAGCTGACCGGCTACACCGTTACCCGCCGCGGCAAGGGCCTGGTCACTGCTAGTGAAGATGGCATCACCATCCAGGATCTGGCACCTATGTTCCGGCAGAAACTGGCGACTCCCTACTATGTTACCTACGAGTATTCCGAAGAACTTCAGGATGAACCCATTCACACCACCACCCATGACGGCCAGGAGTTCGATATTGTGCTGAAGGGTGCCATGCGCATCAAGGTTGGTGAGCACGAAGAAGTTCTCCGGGAAGGCGACAGTATTTTCTACAATTCCTCTACTCCCCATGGCATGATCGCCATCGATGGTCACGACTGTGTATTCCTGTCCATGATCATGGCCAGCGACAAGCGGGATTCCGCACTGAAGCTGGAGCCCAGATCCGCTGTGAAGGATTTGACTACAGAACAGCGGCTGCTGTGCAATGAGTTTGTCTGGGGTGCTGAAAATGAAGACGGTGCCATGACGGGTCTGAACTATGCCAATACCGAACGCTATAACTTTGCCTTCGACACCGTGGATGCCCTGGCACGGAAGAATCCCGACAAGCTGGCAATGGTCCACATCGCCAATGACATGACCGAGCGCCGTTTCACCTTCAAGGATTTCAAGGATGCTTCCTCCCAGTGTGCAAACTACTTCAAGAGCCTGGGCATTAAACGGGGCGACCGTGTTATGCTGGTGCTGAAACGCCATTACCAGTTCTGGTACGCAATTCTGGGCCTGCACAAGCTGGGTGCCATTGCTATCCCTGCAACGAACCAGCTGATGGAACATGACTTTACCTATCGATTCCAGGCAGGCGGCGTTTCCGCAATCCTGTGTACTGCTGATGGCGATACTGCCCATCAGGTGGAACTGGCAGAAGCGGTAAGCGGCATGAAGTTAACCAAAGTTCTGGTGGGCGGAGCCCGTGAAGGCTGGCATGATTTCAATGAGGAATACGGCCTGTTCAGCCGCCGCTATGTCCGCACCGAAGACGCGCCCTGCGGCGATGATCCTATGCTGATGCTCTTCACCTCCGGCACTACCGGCTATCCCAAGATGGCAATGCACTCTTACAAATATGCTCTGGGTCACTATGTTACCGCCCGTTACTGGCATCTGTGTGAGCGGGATGGCCTGCACTTCACCATTTCTGAGACTGGCTGGGGCAAGGCCCTGTGGGGTAAGCTCTACGGTCAGTGGCTGTGTGAAGGTGCTGTCTTCGTCTATGACTTCGATCGGTTTGACGCAGAGAAGATCCTGCCCATGTTCGCAAAGTACAACATCACCACCTTCTGTGCGCCTCCCACCATGTACCGCATGCTGATCAAGCAGGATCTGAGCATGTACGATCTTTCTTCCATCCATCACGCCACCACTGCCGGCGAGGCGCTGAACCCCGAGGTCTTCTATCAGTTCGAGAAGTCCACCGGCCTGCGCATCCATGAGGGCTTCGGCCAGACGGAAATGACCCTTGGCATTGCAAATCTCTACGGCACCGACATCAAGCCCGGTGCTATGGGTAAACCGATCCCCGGCTATGGCATCGATATTGTGGACTCCGACGGCAACCCCGTGGCAGACGGTGTCAACGGTGAGATCGTTATCCGTACGGTTCCCAAGCCTACCTGTGGTGTGTTCCTGGGCTACTACTTGAACCAGGAAGCGACTGATGCCGCATGGCATGACGGTATGTACCACACCGGTGATGTGGCATGGCGGGATGAGGATGGCTACTACTGGTATGTTGGCCGTGCCGACGATGTGATCAAGTCCTCCGGCTACCGCATCGGACCCTTCGAAATTGAATCCACCATCATGGAACTGCCCTATGTTCTGGAATGCGGTGTCTGTGCTGCACCCGATGAGGTCAGAGGCCAAGTGGTCAAGGCCTGCATCGTACTGGTGAAGGGCACCGAGGGTACGGAAGAACTGAAGAAGGAAATCCAGAGCTATGTCAAGGCCCATACCGCACCTTACAAGTACCCCAGAATTGTGGAGTTCCGGGAGGAACTGCCCAAAACGATCTCCGGTAAGATCCAGAGAAACAAGCTGTAAATACAAAAAACTCCGGTTGGAGGCTGCCGCAGTCGTAGCAGCCTCCAATCGAGCATCACAGTAAAGGGTTGAAAGAATCAATGTATTTTGACGATTTGAAACTAGGCATGTCGGTAGAAATTGCTCCGGCAGTCATAGAAAAACAGAAGATGATGGATTTTGCTTACACTTATGACAACATTCCTCTCCATACGGATGAAGAATATGCAAAAGCTTCCCCCTTTGGCGGGTTGATCGCACCCGGTGTGATGTCATTTATGTCGGTTTGGGTCAAGTATCTGGAAGTAGATTTTATCGGAAAAGAGCTTCTTGCCGGTAAGTCTACAAAATTGAATGGCATAAGCCGGTCTATGCGGATGATGTTCTCCACGGCACCGCTATGATCACAAATCTTGTGCAGCGCAGTGCAAGAAATGGTATCGCGGAAATTACTATTGAGGCTTATAATCAAAATGGTGTGCATGTGCTAAGCAATATAACTGAGGCCATCGTCAAATGCAGAGAACTCTGACGATCTACTCCGGCGGTGATTGAACAATGAAAAAGACATACGCAACCTCCATGCCAAACCATATTGGTTCCTTTCTGAAGGCCAGCAAATGTTTTGCGGCGTTGGGCATCAACATCACCCGGGTCAGCTATGATAAAGCCGTAGACAGCCATATGCTGTTTCTTGATGTGGAAGGAACGGAGGAACAGATCCGAAAAGCGGATGCAGAGCTAGAGAAGATCGGATATCTACAGAACAATTCTGCGGATTCCAGTATTGTTCTCATCGAATTCTGTCTTGAGGATATTCCCGGAAGTGTAACCAGTGTTCTGGAACTGATCAGTGCCTTTAACTTCAACATTTCCTACATCAATTCCCAGGAAAACGGTACCGATTACCAGTATTTCAAGATGGGCCTGCATGTGGAAGATCCGGGCCGGATTGCAGAATTTATGGAGCAGGCGGAACAGCTCTGCAAAGTAAGGATCATTGACTACAACAGTTCGGAACGGGCTTATGACAACAGCATTTTCTACAACACCTATGTACGGGGGCTGTCCCGGATGCTCAACTTAACTGAGGAGCAAAAGCAGGGCCTTATGGTTTCAGCGAATCTTGCCATGCAAATTCTGGATGAGCAAGGACTATCTCCCTACCGGACCTTTGACAGCATCAGTAAGTTTGCAGAGCTTCTGGGAAAATCCAAGGGGGATCAGTTTGTTCCGAGAATCACCACACATACGATTACGGACAATACCGAAATTATCCTGATTGAGCCAGCCTGTGGCAGCAATACTGCGGTAATAAGAAGCCATGGAGAATTTCTCTGTGTGGACAGCGGTTATGCCTGCTATCGGGAGGAAATGCTGAAGATCCTCCGTGACTATATTCCCGGATTCGAGACAGCCCGCAAGCGTTTGCTGCTGACCCACGCGGATGTAGATCATTGCGGTCTTATGGACGTATTTGATGAAATTATTGTCAGCGGCCGGTCAGCCGAGAGCCTTCGCTGTGAGTATCTGGGAGAAAACGGCTTCCGGGAACGAAATCCCTTGCATAGACCCTATGTGAATATCTGCAAGAACCTGACATCCTATAAAGAGGTTAATCCGAGCAAGTTAACAACTCCCTGGCAGAACCTGCCAGAGCTTCGCGGACCGCTGACACAGATCGGTTTCTTTGATTTTGGAGATCTGCATTTTGAAGTCTACGAGGGAAACGGCGGACATCTTCCTGGGGAAGTGGTTCTGATCGATTACGAAAACCACATTGCTTTTACCGGCGATGTCTACATCAACATACATGGACTCACTGCAGCCCAGGCGGAATACAACCAGTATGCGCCGATTCTGATGACATCTGTGGATACGGACCCAAAGGTTTGCAGCGAAGAACGGAAGGCAATCCTAAGAAGACTTGGTGTGGGTAACTGGAAGATTTTCGGTGCCCATGGATCCCCCAAAGACTATTCCGTAAAATAACGAGAAGATAGAACCGCAAAGAAAGCACCTGCATCACAAATGCAGGTGCTTTCTACTTAGATTATTTGATTTCCTCGTAGCAGCTGAAGAGTTTGCTCACACGATCGGCCTCTGCTTCGGTATTTCTGGTAAACGCACTGACCAGAGGAACGATAATCATGGAAATTGCCATAGCGGAAACACCCATTTCCGGGGACTTGGCTGCGGCGGCAGAGAAACCGGAGTTCAGGGAGATTACCAGGGTGGCGCTGCCGACGGTGATCAGGCCGGAAAGGATACCGGCAAAGGCACCGGCCTTGGTAATCTTCTTAGAGAACAGACCCCAGATGTAGGGACCGATGAAGCAGCCAGAAACAACACCCCAGGAAAAGGACATCAAACTGACGATGATGGGGATGTTCTGGGTTGCGAAGATGAAGGAACAGGCTACAAATGCCAGGCAGAACAGTCTGGTCAGAAGCATCTGAGCGTCAGACTGGATTTCCTTTTTGCGAATCGAGGGAATCAGATCCACAGCAACTGCAGATGCAGAAGTCAGAACCACCGACTGCAGGGTTGACATGGACGCAGAAAGGAGCAGAACCATAATGATGGCAAGCAGGACAAGTCCCAGTTTTCCGCCGCTCAGCACTTCCATCAGCAGGGTGGGGATGACTGCGTCAATGCCGCCCTCGGGAAGCTGACCGCCCAGGATCAGTCTGGAGGTGGAACCAATGAGGTAAGCACCGCAGCCGATGACGGTACAGAAGAATGTAGAAATAACGGTACCGCGCTTAATAGCTGCAGTATCCTTGATGGCATAGAACTTGCCGATCATCTGAGGAAGACCCCAGGTGCCGAAGCTGGTCAGCATGATGTTGAAGCAGAGGAACCGGAAGGAAGAACCGCCGAAGATATTGGTCAGCTGGCTTCCGGTTACGGGGTTGGGATCCCCAGGGAGAGATTCAAAGTTTCGCAGGTTTTCCATGAGACCACCGAGGCCGCCCACGTTCTCATGGCTGAGAACGGTGATAACCAGCAGAATGACACCTGCGATCATAATCACGCCCTGCACAAGATCCGTGTAAGATGTGGCGATGTAACCGCCCGCTACCAGGTATACCGCGGTCAAAACGGCGATGCCCAGCATCCATACCCAGGTGGGAACGCCGGGGAAAACTGCACCGAACAGGGAACCCAGCCCCTTGTAAACGGCTGCGGAGTAGGGAACGAGAAAAACGAAAATGATCACTGCAGCCAGGATCTTCATGCCCTTAGAATTGTAACGCTTTTCAAAGTAGTCCGGCATAGTTCTGGCATTGAGCTTCTTGGTCATCTTTCTGGTGCGGTTGGCAAACAGCAGCCAGGACAACAGACAACCCAAAACTGCGTTACCTACACCAATCCAGATGGCACCGATGCCGATATTCCAGCCGTGCTGGCCTGCGTAACCAACGAACACAACAGCAGAGAAATAGGTGGTTCCATAAGCGAACGCAGTGGCCCATGCACCGATGTTTCTTCCGCCAATCAGAAAACTGTCCAGATTCTTGGACTTGCCATAACTGATGCAGCCGATAAAAATCATAAGTGCAGTATAGATGCAAAGAGCTACTACCGTGTAAATCTGTGGAACTGTCATTGTCTTTCCCTCCTGAAGAATTTTGTTTCTTGGTCTTGCGCTTTGATGAAACAGATTATATAATCAGTTCAACAATCAGTCAAACAGATGGTTTTGATAATAACCATCTATAAATTCGATGGTGAGGGAAGTAAGATGCAACTGCGCAATTTGATTACATTTATCCATGTGGCAGAATTGGGAAGTTTTACAAAGGCCGCGGAGCAGCTGGGATACTCTCAG
>JAFYLN010000202.1 GCA_017537045.1 Oscillospiraceae bacterium
ACCTTCGGCTCCCTGTTTGACGCTACCCAGACCATGGTCAACAAGCTGCCCGGCGGCATGACTCAGGTTCAGGTCGTTTCCTGGTACGACAACGAGAACTCCTACGTTTCTCAGATGGTCCGCACCATCAAGCACTTCTCCAACCTGCTGTAATTTCAGGCTTCTGTGCTGACATCAAGGCCGCTTCTTCGGAAGCGGCCTTTTTTGCGCGTTTTCGAATTTCAGTTTATCGTATTGTTTCGATAATGAATGTAGGGGCGGCTATCAGCCGCCCGGCGGTACAGTATTACGTATTCGCATCGGTTTTCGGCGAAATCATAATATTTTACTGCGCGGGCGTGTTGCAGAGCGCAGCGAATCAAAATGGGTCGATTGCCGGTGGCAATCGCACAATCATTCATGGGTCGCCCCCCTACGTTGTCCACGGCACATGGTACGACAAATATCAATTTGTATCTTTGCGGGTCACTCTACCACAAGTAGAGCGGTTTTTGATCATTCTACCAATCCTCCAGAAACTTTTCTTTACATTTGACCTTCGGGAAAATATAATAATATTGTAGAAAGAATGGTTTTTAGGAGGTCACATTATGTCCTTTGCTGTTTTTACCGACGGCTGCTCCAATCTGCCCGGCGCTGTTCTGAACCGCTATCAGATTCGGACCCTGCCCTTTACCTATATCATCAATGGCCGGCAGATCGTTTACAACGGCGATATTGAATCCTTTGATGCACACGCCCACTACGAGCTTCTGCGCGCCGGCGAGCTGATCCAGACCAGCCTTGCCAATTCCCAGCAGTTCCTGAATCATTTTCGTCCCGTTCTGGAAGCAGGTTCTGACGTGATCTACATCGGCATGTCCAGCGGCATCAGCGGCACCTATCAGGCTTCCGCCATGACAGCCGCAGAGCTGATGGCAGAATTCCCCGGCCGCCGCGTGCGAACGGTGGATTCCCTTGGTGCTGGCTTCGGCCCCGGTCTGCTGACGATTCTTGCCGCCCAGCTGCGCGATGCAGGAAAGACAGCGGATGAAACCGCGGATCTTCTGGACCGCAAGAAAATGGATCTTTGTGAGTTTTTTACTGTGGATGATTTGATGTTCCTGCGCCGTACAGGACGGCTCAGCACCACCGGCGCGCTGGTGGGCACTATGCTGGGCATCAAACCCATCCTCCGGGGTGACGAAGAGGGTCACATTGTGGTCTGTCAGAAATGCCGCGGCCGCAAAAAGGCTGTGGAAATACTGGCGCAGCTCTATGAGCGCCGTGTGGTGGATGCCTCCAATCAGACCGTTGCCATTTCCCACGGTGACTGTCCGGAGGATGCACAGGCACTGGCTGACAAGATTCGTGCCATTGCCGAGCCCAAAGAACTGATCTTCTGCCCCCACGAGCCGGTCACCGGTTCCCATGTGGGTCCGGGCATGCTGGCTGTCTTCTTCTTTGGCGAGGGACGGTAAAAGTTCATCCCCTGTTCCTTTTGGAACAGGGGATTTTTATTGCAAATTGGATTTTATCGCACCATGTGCCGTGGATAACGTAGGGGCGGCCATTGGCCGCCCGTGCAGAGAAATGTTGCGAATTCTCCGAAAACCAATGCAAATACGTAACACTGTGCCGCTGGGCGTGTTGCAGAGCGCAGCGAATCAAAATAGGTCGATTGCCGGTGGCAATCGCACAATAATTCATGGATCGCCGCCCCTACATTCATTATCGAAACAATACGATAAACTGAAATTGAAAACTCAACCCATAAAAAAACGCTCGATTTCCTGTCGGGTTGCTGCCACGCGGCCCTGCTGGAAATTGGGTTTTCCACCGCCGCGGCCCTGCAGGGCTGCGGTCATTTTTTTACCAAGCGCACGCAGATCGCCCTCGCGGGTCACCATGGCAAAGCCGTAGCCTTCTCCGTCACTGCCGGAAAACACCGCCGCCGTACCGCCGCAGATTTCTGCGATGGCATCCGCCAGCATCCGCACCCCGGCAGCTTCCAGGCCGGATTCAAAGTGAACTACATCTCCAAGGTTTACATAATTTTTTGAAATATTCTCGAATATCCGCTTCTGAAGTCCCGCAGCCCGGTATTTTTCCGCCGTAAGGGCTTCGTTTATTTTCCGCGCCGCTTCGCCGGTTTCCGGCCATTTTGCGGAAAAAGTCTGCGAGACCAACCGGTTCTGCTCGAATGCACGGTTCAGCAGGTTCAATGCCCGTCCGCCGCAGCTCATTTCAATGCGGCAGCCGCCCCGCAGACCCACCACGGAGAAAAGCTTTACCAGCCCCACCTCGCCGGTATGCGCCACATGAACACCGCAGCAGGCACAGGAATCATAACCCGGGATCTGAACGATACGTACCGGCCACGGCAGCGCCCGTTTGGTGCGGTAGAACACATGGGGAAGTTCCTCCGGGGATGGATACCAGCATTTGACGGGCAGATTCTGCCACAGGGCAGCATTAGCCTCGGCCTCGATCAACGGCAGATCCTCCGCTGGAACAAGGCCGTCAAAATCGATCTCAATCATTTCACTGCCCATATGAAAGCCCACATTGTGATAACCGTAGCGGCGGTGGATGATACCGGAGACGATATGCTCGCCAGTATGCTGCTGCATCAGCCCGAAACGGCGGCCGTAATCGATGATTCCCTCCACCTGCGTGCCGACCTCCAGCGCCTGTGCACACAGATGTACAATCTGCCCGTCCCGCTCCTGCACATCCAGTACGGCTGCGCCGTCCAGGGTGCCCAAATCGCAGGCTTGCCCGCCCCCTTCGGGATAAAAAGCTGTCGCATCAAGGCGGATTTCATAGCCTTTTTCGCATTTTTCACAGGCTTCGACTGCTGCGTAAAATCGGGAAAGATGGCAATCTTCATAATAAAGTTTCCGTGTCATGGTAATTCCACCTCTTTTGTATTTGCAATAGTTTACCATATTTCAGGCGCTATTGCAACGATGCCGGACTTCTTTCAGAAGCAAAAATTTCCCAATATGTGGTTGCTTTTTTTTGCGCTTTGCGGTATACTTGACGCAATTATGTAACGTTTACACAGTTTCACAGGAGAACAGGTCATGACTATTAAAGATATTTCCGCACAGACCGGTTATTCCGTCGGCACGGTTTCCCGTGTTTTGAATAATCAGCCCAACGTTAGTGAAAAAGCCCGCAAGGTGATTCTGGAAGCTGCCCGCTCCACGGGTTTTCAGCTCAATTCCAACGCCAAGCAGCTCAAGCAGCAGCATTCCAACGCCATTCTGGTGCTGGTCAAGGGCACTTCCAACCAGCTCTTCGGCGCTATGGTGGAAAAGCTCCAGTCCTGCATGGTGGACAGCCCCTACGCACTGGTTGTTGACTACATGGATGAAGACAGCAACGAAGTTCGCCGCGCCCTGCAGCTTTGCCTGGAGCGCAAACCGCTGGGCATTCTGTTTTTCGGCGGCAACCGCCAGAATTTTCTGACCGATTTTGATAAGATCGGTGTGCCCTGTGTGCTGGTGACAGACGATGCTTCCGGTATGCCCTTCGAAAACCTGAGTAGTGTCACCTCCGATGACCGGCTGGCTGCGAAGCTTGCGGTCGATACACTGGCTGCGCGGGGTCACCGGCATATCGCCGTCATCGGCGGTGTCCGCGACAACTCTGATACCACCCAGCTGCGCTATCAGGGCTGTATGGATGCATTCTCCGCCCACGGCATCGGTTTTGACGAAGCGCAGGACTACGAGGATGTCCGCTACTCCTATCAGGACGGCTACCGCGCTGCCTGCAATCTGCTGAACCGGGGCAGAACATTCACCGCCCTTTTCGCCATGTCCGACGTTATGGCCATCGGTGCCATCCGTGCCCTCTGCGACCGCGGCATCCGCGTCCCGGAGGATGTATCGGTCATGGGTTTTGACGGCCTGCAGATCGGTGATTTTATCCAACCCCGCCTGTCCACCGTTTGTCAGGATGCCGCCCGTCTGGCACAGCGCAGTGTGGAGATTCTGCTGGAGCATATTCAGACTCCCCAGTCTCCCCGCTATGAGACCATTGATGTCAGCATCAAGCTCTGCGAAAGCATTCAAGCTGTATAGAATAACGAAAACCCCGACGGAATGTCGGATTGCCATAAAACAGTTACATTCCCGGAAGAATTATCTGCCGGGAATGTTCTTGTATAGCTCACATTGATGTGATAGAATATATCTAACAATTAGACAAACTTGAATTTTACAAACGATTCTGAGGAGATAAGTTGTGTGGACTTAAAGAGACTATATTATGAAGTAAAAAGCTATATAGACATAGTAGACTTTTCAAAACTCTGGCGAGGCTTTGAACCCTTAAAATTTGCATTATATTCAGATAATGAATGCTTTTTCGACGGAGCATACATCGAAAAGACAGATGCGTTCCTTGCCAATACATCTATTTTATACAATGGAGAATGGATAGCTATTTGGAATGTGCAAGAAGAAATGAATCCGATTGTGCTGACTTCAAAAATTATCCACGAAATGTTTCACGGATTTCAGTCGATGCATAATGATAGTCGGTTTTCTGATGAATTGGACGCATTGTATAACTACAAATATGAAGAAGGTAATTTGAATCTCAAGCTGAAGGAAAACCAATTGCTATATTATTTGTCAACACAATTTGATAAAAAAATGTTTGAGGAGCTCCTGCAAAAAAGAAAATATCGTTTTGACACTTTCAGTTATGCCTATCATTATGAATCCAGTATTGAACAAATAGAGGGAAGCGCCAACTTTGTAGAGCTTCAATGTCTAAAACAACTGTCTGCCGAATTGTTTGAAAAGAAGATTTCAGCAATGAGAGAACGAATCATCAACCCAAGCAACTTGCTCCCCATAAGAGTGATTTGCTATGATATTGGTGCATTGATGCTGTATGTTATGGCAGAGAATAATATTGCTTTTGAAGATTGTTTTTCGTCCCTTACTTTTGCAGAAGCAATCATAAATGATGTTGAGGGAAAAATGTATGTTCCCGAATACAGTATGAAGGATTTGCTGGATGATTACAATGCAAAGGCAAGAGCAATCATTTGTAAAGCAATAGAGAAAAATATCCTTGTTACAGACACATCTTGCAACCTTTTAGGTGTAAATGTATACAATGCAGTCTTCCATGAAAATCACATCATAAGCAGATTTTTTGTTATGTTCGGTTCCGACACCAATCCGCAAATTGAATATGGTGATTTTGTCATCGAAACAAATGATTATAAGAAAATAACAAAAATCTATAGAGTATAATCAAATCGACAAATCCCAATATGTCGAATAGATATAAGGGCGCACTTCTATACACCGTTCGGTGTGGTGCGTCATGTGCGGTTTTGCACCGCACCAAAGCCTCCCTTTACACAAGGGAGGTGGCACGGCGTTAGCCGTGACGGAGGGATTGTCATGCAGTCAAAACATAATAAGCAGTTGGTTCCTTTGGCAAAGCAGCTGCGAAGAGAAATGACAAAAGAAGAACGTCATTTGTGGCATGACTTTTTGCGTTCCTATCCTGTTCGTTTTTCCAGACAAAAGGTACTCGGGAAATATATTGCTGACTTTTATAGCGCAGAAGCCAAACTGGTAATCGAACTGGACGGTTCGCAGCACTACGAAGATGGAAATATAGAAAAGGATGCGGAACGTACCACTTTTCTGGAAGGTTATGGTCTTACCGTTATTCGAATTCCCAATAATGAAGTCAGCAGGAACTTTCGAGGTGTTTGTGAGTATATTGATGCTGCGGTAAAACAATCCCTCAGTCAGCTTCGCTGACAGCTCCCTTTACACAAGGGAGCCTTGGGCGCTCCCGCGCCATTGCAAAAAATCCTCCCTTTGAGAAATCTCACAGGGAGGATTTACTGTTTTACGAGCACCCGTCTAAGTCGGGGTTTTTCTTATCTTTTCACTTTCTGCTTGCGAAGATCGCCTCTGGAATCAAAACGGGATGCAACCACCGCATTGACCGCAATGCAGGCAACCGCCACCGCTACTGCTTCTCCTGCCACGCAGTACACCGTGCGCCAGAGCAGCTCCATGATTTCCAGCGCCCCAAAGCCGCCGCCGACCAGCGCCATGACAGCGCCCATCACCAGACCCAGTGCACCGAAGACGATACCGGCAAGACGCTGGGTGAAGCGCCATGCTTCCACGCTGCCCATACCGTAGTAGCAGCGGTAACCGATGTAATAATTGGCTTCCTTGGGCGCGGCAAAGAGATACACCAGCCCCATAAGCAGCAGCGCAGCAGGTCCGACCAGTATGATGATACGGGCGGCCGGGGCAAATTTGCTGAGAATGGGATCCAGCTCCGGCAGTAAGGATGCCGGCTCAAAGGCATCCATAAGCCCTTTAAAATCTTCGATGCTCATGGCTTACTCCTCCAGAAGGGAGCTGATCTCCCGCATAAAGGAATTGACATCCTGGAACCGGCGGTAGACGGAGGCAAAACGGATGTAGGCAACTTCATCCAGGGGCTTCAGACGCTCCAGAATCATTTCGCCGATCTTATCAGTGCTGATCTCCCGCTCCAGAGAGTTCTGGATGGACTGCTCGATCTCTGTTGTAATCTGGTCAAGATCTGCCACGTTGACCTTGCGCTTGTCAAAGGCGCGGATCATGGAGTTGAGGATCTTGTTACGGTCAAAGGCCTGACGGGAACCGTTGCGCTTGACCACAATGATGGGCAAACTTTCCACAATCTCATAGGTTGTAAAACGGCGCTGGCAGGCCATGCATTCCCGGCGGCGGCGAATGCTCAGACCATCTTCAGAGTGGCGGGAATCGACAACCTTGCTTTCCTGATCGCCGCAAAAGGGACATTTCATATACAATCAGCACCCTTTCTGTTGATGATTGTTCATTATATCAGATTTTTGGAATACTGTCCAGACTTTTTTCCCAATTCAAATTTCAGTTTATCGTTCCGTTCCGATTATGAATGTAGGGGCGGCGATCCGCCGCCCGGCGGCACAATGTTACGAATTCGCCGAAATCCAATGCAAATTCGCAGCATTTCTCTGCGCGGGCGACCAATGGTCGCCCCTACATAATCCACGGCACACAGCGCAATAAACATCAATTTACCATTTCCCGTGAGGCAGGCTAAAAGGCGCGGTGCTGCTGCACCGCGCCTTCCGCATTAAGAAACCTGATTTTCGTAGGTATTGACCGCACTGGCTTCTGCCTGATAGAAATAGTACTCAATGATCTCCTTTGCTACACGACCCAGTGTCGCACCGTGGGCTGCCTTTTCACCGAAGACGGCGATGGCGATCTCGGGGTCATCCACAGGCGCGAAGCAGACGAAGGAGCCGTCGTCGGAGCCCAGACGGCCGGTTTCTGCGGTACCGGTCTTAGCAGCAACTTCCACACTGGTACCACGCATGGTGTTACGGGCCGTACCGCTGGGGCCGGTGATGACTTGCTTCATACCCTGCACGATGGTGCTGTAGGTAGCATTGCTCATTTTCATGGTACTTGCTACCACGGGTTCATTCTGTACCACCAGCGTCCGGTAGTCGGATGCCACCACGCGGTTGAGGAAGGTGGCCTTCATGCGCACGCCCTTGTTGGCAAGTGTGGACACATATACGCAAAGCTGCAGAGGCGTCAGGCGGTTTTCGGACTGGCCGATGGCGGCATTCAGCTTATCGCCGACACCCCAGGAAGCCATTGCGCCGGTATACAGTTTCGCCTTGTTCTCTGCGTTTGCGCGCATACCCACAGCCTCGTCCAGCTCGATGCCGGTCTTTTCGCCGAGGCCGAAGCCCTTGGCGGCTTCGTCCAGCGTAGCACCGCTGATGAACCAGTCAGCCAGATAGTAGAAGAAGTAGTTGCAGGAAACTTCCAGTGCCTTGGGTGCATCGATGACACCGTGCACACGTCCATAGGCGTTCCACAGCAGACAAGCTGGTGCAAAGCCCTGATCCTCATACTCACGGTACTTGCCCTGGGCATTGACCGTTTCACCGTATTCAAACAGACGGGAAGGCTTGATTCGACCGCCGCCCAGCTCCATAGCAGCATACAGGGTAACCATTTTAAAGGAAGAACCGGGCGCGTAGGTGGCATGGAATGCACGGTTAAACAGGGGATCGAAGTCCGCTTCCAGAATGTCGTTGTAATCCTCGTTGTAGGTCTGGGGATTATAGGTGGGATAGGAGGCGCAGGCCAGGATCTCACCAGTCTTGACCTTCATGACCACAACGGCTGCGCCTTCAACGTCGCGGCCTGTCAATTCCTGGTTCTTGTCAGTTTTGGAATCCTCAGGATTCTGCAGCCAGTCGATGATATCTGCCAGCGCATCTTCCGCAATGATCTGCAGGTTGATATCGATGGTGGTTTCCACGTTGTTGCCGGCCTTCGGCTCCTTGCCCTCGTAGTATTCCTGCGAAATGATGGCGCCGTTTTTGTCAACGGTGTCGCGGCGCAGGCCGTCCACACCGTGGAGGTATTTTTCGAATGCCGCCTCAAAGCCGGACTGGCCGATCTGGGCATCCATGTAGTATTCGTCGCCCTCTCCGTTTTCGTAGGCTTCCTTGACCTTCAGCCACTGTTCGTTGGTCATGGCACCCATGGTGCCCAGAATGTGGGCGGCATATTTGGTATGGTATTCGCGCACCGTGGAGGACTCGGGTCTCAGACCCGGCGTATTCAGCTCCAGCAGCGCAGCCAGATGCTCGCTGGAAACGTCCTCCATGAAGACGTAGCTACTCAGGTTCACAACGCCGCGCAGGTCAAATTCATAACGCAGGCCGATGACGGCGCGGGCATCCACATCGGACCATTCTTCGGGAATCTTGTAACGCTCACGCATTCTCTGCATCAGAAGCGGTGCCGTAATATCGGAGTCAATGCTCCGGTCGCGCAGGTAACTCTGGAAGTATCCCTGCCACGCGGTGGTATAGTCCGTCAGGGTGTACTCAAAGGGGCGGTCCTTGGTGATGGGGAAGTGATCCAGATAGGTAACGCCCAGCTCGCGGGTTTTTTCGATCAGTCGCAGCAGCGAGTCGTTGGTGTTATCGGACGAAGTGATAACGTAATGGTTGAACACAAGGTCGTAACTGGCGCGGTTACCCACCAGAATATTACCGTTGCGGTCCAGAATGTCACCGCGTGCCGCCTTAACACGGGTCTGGGTGACGTAAACGTCCGTATTGTCCGTATTGCCATCGGTTTCAATGATCTGCAGATTGAACAAGCGGAAGCTATACAGCGACAGAACCGTTGCAAAGATCAGCAGCAGGGCAATTGCCCGGACTTTGGTTATTCGTTCCATGATTCTCCTCCGATTTTAGAGACCGCGCGCACCAGTGGATACATGGGCAGCATGGTGATACAGGTAATACCGCCGGTCAGTGCAAACACGCTGACGCGGGGCAGGATGGTCAGTCCCAGAGACAGACCCACAACAAACAGCAGCATTTCATACAGCATGATGGCAATGCAGCCGCACATGGCGATGGAGCCGAAGCTGCGGTGCCAGTAAAGCTGCCGGAACAGGCCAATCAGAATCACCAGAATACACAGCAGCGCCACGCAGATCGGTGTGGGTGCACTGCCGGAAAACCAGTAAAACAGTGATGCCACAAGGGTGAACACGCTGCCATTTTCAAGGCCTTCATAAATGCCCACCAGCAGAATGAATGCAACGGGCAGGTCTGTGGTGGCACCGGAAAAGCGGACACCGCTCATAATCACATCCTGAATGATCAGCAGCAGGACACCTGTCAGGAAATAAACGCTCCATTTAAGGATCGTCAGCCGCTGCAGACGGGTCATATACAGCCGTTTCAGGAAATTTGTTCCCTTGGGATCCGGCTTGAATTCATAGGCCGGCTGTTTTCTTCTTCTGTAATCCGGCCGGGAGCCGTAGGCCGGTCTCCTTCTTCTTCTACGTTCGGCCATTCACATCACCCCACACCGACCATAACGCCGCCCGTGGGCAGCTGATTCTCCGTCGGCTGCGGAATCGGGGAAGTAGGTGCTGTCGTGTTTTCCGGCGCAGCGGTACTGCCGCCAACCACAGTTGCGGAATAGCTGGTCAGCACGAAGACCTGCTCCAGACGGCCGAAATCAACGGCGGGCACCAGCATTGCAAACTTTGCAACGCCCGTATCACCGAAGCCTGCGTCCACAACATAGCCCATGATCAGATCCCGGGGATAGACGGTAGAACCGGAGGTGACCACCTGGTCATTGTTACGGATGATGGCGGAGGAGGGCAGGTAATCCATGCGCATCATGTCCTTACGGCCATCGGTATAACCGCCTCTGACCATGCCGCTGTAGCCGGAAGATGCAATGGTGGCGGAAATTTCAAGGGAGGAGTCCAGGATCGTCTTGATCACAGCATAATCGGGACCGGCTTCCGTAACCAGTCCCACCACCTCATGGTTGGCGGTGACCACGCACATATCACGGGCAATGCCCGCATTGGTGCCCTTGTTGATGGTGATGGTACTGGACCAGTCGGTGGAGCTTTTGGCAATGATATAGCCATCCACCAGCTTGAAGTCCTCGCGGGTGGAGCTTAAATCCAGCAGATTGCGCAGACGCTGATTCTCGCGCTGGTAAGCATCCGCCTGACGGGCATCACTTTCCATCTGGGCGATCTGGGCTTTCAGCGCTTCATTTTCCGCAGCCAGCGTCTCATACTGGAACATGTAGCTGTAAAACTGCTCGGCAGAGTTGGTCAGCGACTGCATGCCGTAGCGGAACGGCGCCATGATGCCTTCCACCATCATATCGGGCAGCGTATGGCCGGTGGCGTTGCTTAAAACCGTAAGGCCTGCGGCCAGCAGGATCGCCACGATCAGCACAACCCTGAGGCGGGTACTGAATAAATGTCTCATAGCATATCTCCCATCAATTCCGGAGCCATTTCCCGCAGCACAAGTCCAAGGCGGCACACAGGAAGACCCATCACATTGTAATAATCCCCCACCATGTGGGTACAGAACAGGGCGGCACCGCCCTGAATGCCGTAGCTGCCGGCCTTATCCATGGGCTCACCGGTGGCAACGTAGGCAGCTATCTCCTTATCGGATAGTTCACGGAAATGAATGTCCGTCACTTCCGTAAAGGTTCGCATGTTTTCTCCGAAAACCACAGTCACGCCGGTCATAACCTGATGATCCCGCCCTGACAGCAGCCGGAGCATTTGCTTTGCCTCCGCCTCGCTGCGGGGTTTTCCAAGCACGCGGCCTTCGCAGACCACGATGGTATCGGCCGCCACCACCACATCACCGGCACTTCTGGGTGTGGCAGCCGCTTTCAGGCTGCTGACCCGCGCCACTTCATCAAAGGGAGGCTTACCGGAATCCATGGTTTCGTCAATATCCGCAACGCGGATCTGGAAAGGAATGTGGAAAAGTCCCAACAATTCCTTTCTCCTGGGGGATGCGGATGCTAAGATTAAAGTCATTGTAATTCCTCTTGCTTAAGTGAAAATTAAAGAACAAAGATTCTCTTTAACATGTTGCTATGGTGCGGCAAATTAATCCAATCCTCTTAAATACAGTCCTCTGGTGCAGGCACCGGGGTCGAAGGGGTTGGGATGGACATAATCAGAGAGGACGCGATCCACCTCCTGATTGTTTTCCGTTGTAAAATACAGTCTGGTTGCCCAGACACCGATCCGCGCCAGATCCTCCTGACGGTCCAGCCAGCTCAGCTTCTTGCCGTTGAGCAGCACACTGCGGCAGGAATTGCCGTCCTTGATGACGGGGAACTCCGCGCCGGTCTTGTCGGTCAGCTTCATGGTCGCCAGATGGCAGTTACATTCGCCGGTGCGGTTCTTGATCAGGCAGTGCTCCGTCAGCATCAGGGGCAGGCGGCCGTAGATCAGAATTTCACAGGGGATCAGCTTGCTCACATCGCGGATCTGGGGCATGGTCATTTCAAAGCTTAACGTCGCACTGGCAAGATCCAGCTTCTTGAGCACATTTAAAGCACCGGAATTGTAGATATTCAGGCCAAAATCGCCGCGAATACGCATGCCGGCCTCCCGGGCAGGCAGAATCAGACCCAGATTGCCCACCAGTACCTCCTTGATGCCCAGCTCCCGCAGGTGGAGCATGGCAGTCTTCAGCTTGGTGATCTCATTGTCGTGTGCAATGCGCGGCAGGACGGCTGCAACCGCGCCCCGCTTGACCAGCGTGCGGCACAACTCTTCATCGCCGTCCAGAATATGGATGGGCACATAGAGCATCACAGTTTCCAGCTTCAAAAGCCGCTGGGTCAGTTGATCCTTGGAGGTCACCTGCATGCTGAGCCCCGGCATACCCTTGGACCCCTCCACCAGCGGGATGCGGCGCGCTTTACCCAGCTCCGGTTCTTCCTGACGGGCGCGCAAGGCCGTTAGCTGGTTGAGCGCATCGCGGCGCATGGCATTGATGGCAGCGGCGGACAGGATCAGCCCCGGCTCCACCTGCGTACGCACTTCCGTGCAGCGGTAGGGGGTGCCGCCGGTCTTGCTGAGACGCTGCGCCAGCTCCGCGGGAATCAGGGGACGGTTCTGGGCGATTTCAGGAACCGCACCTGCCACATGGCAGGTATTGCCGTCCTGATCGGTAACAGTCAGACTGCTTCCGGAACTTGCAACCACAGCGCGAAAAGCAATGTCTACCAGAGGATTGTCCACACCCTCATAGGTCTGGCGGGCACCCTGCAGCCACTGCTTGTCCTCTTTTTCCTCCTTGCGGATGCCGAACATCTCCCGATCCACATTACCGGTGTAGTAACCGTCGGTAAAGCCCTCCCGGTTGAAAGCGGTCATCAGATCCTTCTTCATATCCCGGGTGACCACGCCCTCATCGATAGCACGGCGGTAGACGGAGGTTACCGTCGCCACATATTCGGGGCGCTTCATGCGGCCTTCCAGCTTTAAGGAAGCCACACCCATGCCCTCCAGCTCCCGCACATAGCGCACCAGACAATTATCCTTCAGGCTCAGGGGGTACTTGTTCTCCCAGCGGCCATAGCCATAGCTCTGGCGGCAGGGCTGGGCGCAGCGCCCGCGGTTGCCGGAACGCCCGCCGATGACGGAGGACATGTAGCACTGGCCGGAATAGCTCATGCACAGTGCGCCATGGCCGAACACCTCGATCTCCACAGGGGCGTTTTCACAGATATAACGGATCTCATCGCGGCTCAGTTCGCGGCTGAGTACCACGCGGCTCATGCCCATTGCAGCGCAAAGCAGCACACCAGGCAGGCTGTGGACGGTCATCTGGGTAGAACCGTGGACGTTGACCCCCGGTGCGATCTGGCGGCACAGCTGCACCACATTCAGATCCTGCACGATGAAAGCATCTACACCGACGGTTGCCGCATGGCGGATCAACTCCATCAGCTCCGGCATTTCCCGGTCGGAAACCAGCGTATTCAATGTTAAATGCACCTGCACGCCGCGGACATGGCAATATTTCACCGCTTCGGCCAGTGTCTGCGGTGTAAAATTCTTCGCACTCTGGCGTGCATTAAAGGTACCGCAGCCCAGATATACCGCGTCAGCACCGTTCTGAACGGCAGCTTTCAGGGCATCCATAGACCCGGCAGGTGCCAGTAATTCCAGCATAAGCATTCTCTCTCCATTTTGATATACTTACGCGCATTATACCATAAGCCAATGCAGAATTCTACCCTTTGGGAAACAATTCATGAAAATTTAAGAACCGATATGTTGGTTTCAAATTTCAGTTTATCGATCTGTTGAAAACTTGCCTCTCCCTTTGGGAGAGGTGCCCCAAATCAAGGATTTGGGGCGGAGAGGGTTCGTTATTTTCCCTCTCAGTCAAAAATCGCTTCGATTTTTGACAGCTCTCCCAGAGGGAGAGCCAAGGGCTTCGCCGCCAACAGCCCGA
>JAFYLN010000203.1 GCA_017537045.1 Oscillospiraceae bacterium
ACCGATCCCAAGCCCACCTGCGGCGTGTTCCTGGGCTACTATCTGAACCAGGAAGCTACCGATGCTGCATGGCATGACGGTATGTATCACACCGGTGATGTGGCATGGCGGGATGAGGATGGTTATTACTGGTATGTTGGCCGTGCAGACGATGTCATCAAGTCCTCTGGATACCGCATCGGACCCTTCGAAATTGAATCTACCATCATGGAGCTTCCTTATGTCCTGGAGTGCGGTGTGTGCGCCGCTCCCGATGAGGTTCGCGGCCAGGTGGTAAAGGCCTGCATCGTGCTGGTAAAGGGCACCGAGGGCACGGAAGAACTGAAAAAAGAAATCCAGAACTACGTCAAGGCACATACCGCACCTTACAAGTACCCCCGAATCGTGGAATTCCGTGAGGAACTGCCCAAAACCATCTCCGGCAAGATCCAGAGAAACAAGCTGTAAATACAAAAAAACTCTGATTGGAGGCTGGCACAGTTGTAGCAGCCTCCAATCGGGCATCACAATAAAGGTTTGAAGGAAACAATGTATTTTGACGATTTAAAACTGGGCATGTCGGTAGAAATTACTCCGGCAGTCATTGAAAAACAGAAGATGCTGGATTTTGCATACACTTATGACAATATTCCGCTGCACACAGATGAAGACTATGCAAAAGCATCCCCCTTCGGACAACTCATCGCTCCCGGAGTGATGTCCTTTATGTCCGTCTGGGCCAGATATCTGGAAGTAGACTTTTTCGGGAAGGAACTGCTGGCAGGAAAGTCCACGAAAATAGCATGGCATAAGCCGGTCTATGCGGAAGATGTACTTCGTGGCCGGGCAGAGATTACAAACTTAGTAAAACGTAATGCCAGAAACGGTCTCGTGGAGATCACAATTGAAGCCTACAACCAGAAGGATGCGCATATTCTGAGCAATGTGACAGAAGCCATCGTCAAATGCAGAGAACGATGATGATCTACTCAGGCGGTGATTGAACAATGAAAAAGACATATGTAACTTCCATGCCGAATCATATCGGTTCCTTTCTGAAGGCCAGCAAGTGTTTTGCTGCCTTGGGCATCAACATTACCCGGGTCAGCTATGATAAAGCCGTAGACAGCCACATGCTGTTTCTTGATGTGGAAGGAACGGAGGAACAGATCCGGAAAGCGGACGCAGAACTGGAAAAGATCGGATATCTGCAGAACAATTCTGCGGATTCCAGCATTGTGCTCATTGAGTTTTGCCTTGAGGATATTCCCGGAAGTGTAACCCGCGTTCTGGAGCTGATCAATTCTTTTAGCTTCAATATCTCCTATATTAATTCCCAGGAAAATGGTACCGATTACCAGTATTTCAAGATGGGACTCCATGTAGAAGATCCGGGACGGATTGCAGAATTTATGAAGCAAGCGGAACAGCTCTGCAAAGTAAGAATCATTGACTACAACAGCTCGGAGCGGGCATATGACAACAGCATTTTCTACAACACTTATGTACGTGGGCTGTCCCGGATGCTGGACTTAACGAATGAGCAAAAGCAGGGCCTCATGGTTTCTGCCAATCTTGCCATGCAGATTCTGGACGAGCAGGGGCTGTCTCCTTACCGGACCTTTGACAGCATCAGCAAGTTCGCTGAGCTTCTGGGTAAATCCAAGGGGGATCAGTTTGTTCCGAGAATCACCACACATACGATTACGGACAATACCGAAATTATCCTGATTGAGCCTGCTTGCGGAAGTAATACTGCGGTGATTAAAAGCCATGGAGAATTTCTCTGTGTGGACAGTGGTTATGCCTGCTATCGGGAGGAAATGCTGGAGATTCTCCATGACTGTATTCCCGGATTTGAGGCAGCTCATAAGCGTCTGCTGCTGACCCACGCGGATGTGGATCATTGCGGTCTTATGGATGTATTTGATGAAATCATTGTCAGTTGCCGGTCAGCAGAGAGCCTGCGCTGTGAATATCTGGGCGATAACGGATTCCGGGAACGCAATCCTTTGCACAGACCCTATGTGAATATCTGTAAGAACCTGACATCTTATAAAGAGGTTAATCCGAGCAAGTTAACAACTCCCTGGCATAACTTGCCGGAGCTTCGCGGACCGCTGACACAGATCGGTTTCTTTGATTTTGGAGATCTGCATTTTGAAGTATACGAGGGAAACGGAGGACATCTTCCAGGGGAAGTGGTTCTGATCGATTACGAAAACCACATAGCTTTCACCGGCGACGTCTACATCAACATCCATGGACTCACTGCAGCCCAGGCGGAATACAACCAGTATGCGCCGATTCTGATGACATCAGTGGATACAGATCCTAAGGTTTGCAACGAGGAACGAAAGGCAATTTTGAGAAGACTTGGCGTAGGAAACTGGAAGATATTCGGTGCCCATGGATCACCCAAAGACTATTCCGTAAAATAACGTGAAGATAGAACCGCAAAGAAAGCACCTGCATTACACATGCAGGTGCTTTCTACTTGGTTTATTTGATTTCCTTAAAGCAATTGAAAAGTTCACTCACGCGATCAGTCTCTGCTTCGGTATTTTGGGTAAATGCACTTACCAGGGGAACGATAATCATGGAAATTGCCATAGCGGAAACGCCCATTTCCGGAGACTTGGCTGCGGCGGCAGAGAAACCGGAGTTCAGGGAGATTACCAGGGTAGCGCCGCCGACTGTGATCAGACCGGAAAGGATACCGGCAAAGGCACCAGCCTTGGTAATCTTCTTAGAGAACAGACCCCAGATGTAAGGTCCGATGAAGCAACCGGAAACAACACCCCAGGAGAAGGACATTAAGCTGACGATGATGGGGATATTCTGGGTTGCGAAGATGAAGGAACAGGCAACAAATGCCAGGCAGAACAGTCTGGTCAGAAGCATCTGAGCGTCAGACTGGATTTCCTTTTTGCGAATCGAGGGAATTAGATCCACAGCAACTGCA
>JAFYLN010000204.1 GCA_017537045.1 Oscillospiraceae bacterium
ACCGAGGCTGAGTTCTTCTGCTTCGGCACCAACGACCTGACTCAGATGACCTTCGGCTTCTCCCGTGACGATGCAGGCAAGTTCCTGAACGCCTACTACGAGTCCAAGATCTACGAGAACGATCCCTTCGCCAAGCTGGATCAGAACGGCGTCGGCAAGCTGATGGAGATGGCTGTCTCCAAGTCCAAGGACACCGGCCGCAAGCTGCACTACGGCATCTGCGGCGAGCACGGCGGCGACCCTGTCTCCGTTGAGTTCTGCCACAAGATCGGCCTGGACTACGTCTCCTGCTCCCCCTTCCGCGTGCCCATCGCAAGACTGGCCGCCGCTCAGGCTGCTATCAAGGATGGCAGGAACTAAGTGATTACCAGAAATTCGGGACTTTCACAGTAACGGTCGAGGATGCGAAAGAGTACCTCTACTCCTTCTCCACCCGCCGCAGAGTGTATAAGTTCCAGGATATTCAGGTAAATCTCTATATCTAACATCTATGCCCCGGTTCATCACGAACCGGGGCATTTTTTCGGCTGGGAAAACCTCTTTAATTGGGTTCTATGTCAACAGTTGGGGTAGAACCTTCATTATTTACAAATTATCCCGAACTAGTAGTCAGCACCACCGGCACTGTTCGAAGGAAACCGAAGTTCCAGTCCTGATAAGCGCCTCTAAGAAACCATATACCTGTACAGGTTTACACAAATTGCTGATTTATGCTTCCTCAGGTGGCTCCCCCTTTACCTCGGCACAAACCATCCGGACAACATAGCACGGATCAACATCACACTTTGAGTAAATGTATTCCCTAGTCTTTTCGCTGATACCCTTTGCTTTCCCAATTCGACGCAGAAGCATATTCTTGATATATACGCATTCAGTATCAATTAAGCTCAACAAACGACGGTTTACAATTATCTCATTTTCAGGATTTCTTGCCAGTGTCAGTAAAATCCTTGCGGCAATACAGCGAATATCCAGGTTCTCCGAGTTTAACCATTGCAGTACATTCTGTAAAACAATGCCTTCAATCCGCTGCGGAAATGTTACATTAGCAGTAACCTCCAAGTATTTATCGATCATCTGGGCAACCGAAATTGTAGTAGCCGTATCGCCTTGGATCAACGGTATCAACTCCAACATATCCGAATATGTATCGATGCCCATGGCAGTGAAAAGAAGCTGCAATCCAATTTTGAGCGAAATCCCATCAATATTGGATTCAATAATGGAGGAATCTGCTGACTCAATCTCTGTTCTTTTCTTGTAGATCAAGTCATACACGGAACGATTTCGTTCAAAATGATCCGGAAACTTAATAGCAACGCAAATGAGCAGTGCAACAGAATCAAGCTTGATCTGAATGCCTTCCTTGGATTTCGTAATCGTATCCGCTGCGGCAGCTACAACAGAGTCTATCAGCGCAGCATCCCACGAATTCTCATGCCACAGAAGAATAGAACGGATTGTTGCGGCATTACGGGTTGCGTATCCGTAGTACACGCCACCTGCACCCTGGTGTACATTATTACTGTTGATCTGATCTACATACTGCCGAACGAATCCGGGAAGGTCTTCTTGCTCGGCTTCTGTTGTTTCCAATTTGTATGTTTTACCATAGAATTCAGGGAAACACTCAGCGACCTTGCGGTCTAGTTCTTCTGTGAGCAAACGATCCTGCTTTCTCAAGATAAACAAGAAAGACAATCGATCGTTCATCGCTTTACGATCATCTTCATCATCGATACAAGAAATAATACGCCTGATCAGAGCTTCTGCAGATTCCTTCCGCATTTTCTTGAGATTGATTCGTTTTGCAACAAAACTGAACAAATCCATATACCATCGCCGGTAATGACGTTCCATGAACATTCCACAGAGTTCAGCCAGTGTATCTTGGGACATACGATACGCCACACCTTCGAGACCCTTAAAAATCGTGTAACCGATTGAAAGAGCATGTGATTCATTCTCTACAAAAGCCTTGATTTCTCCGATGATAAGTTCCTCGTATCTCTTGAAATCCTTATCATTTAGGTAGTAACTTAATGCACCAAATCCACGCAGTTGGCTGACAAAACGTCTATGGGGAAGCGGGTGATTACTGCAAAAATCCATTATTTCAGCGGCATCTATTGCGCTCATCTGATTCAGCAATTCTGGAAAAGAATCTCTCAGCTTATCAAACTCCTTTTCCTTCCCATCAAAAATAGCCAGCTGAAGAAGTCTTTTTCTTAGATGCCAATCACTGAATTTACAACTGAGATAAAAGATAAAATCTTTTATCTTCTCGTAAATGAGAAGAATGTGTGTTAGTGATCCATTGTACATAGCAATCACAAAGGAACTTGCCAAAAGATTACCATATTGCTCGTAACTTCCTCCCAGAGTAACAGTATAAGGAGATTCTATTTTATTCTTATACAGTTCCTCCACGATTTTTCCATACAGAGACTCGTGGATACGATCTATAAGAGGATAGTACAACTCTTCCTCACTGTCAGTAAGCTCTTTTTGGGCTTCGGGTTGTGGGTAGAAGATGTTTTTAGTGTTATTCAGTGCAATTTGCTGATTGCGCAAATCGACCAGAATATCCTTGATTACCCATGCCGGTTGCTTTGTTTCTTTTGCCAGCTTTAGCGCACTTTCAAGATATTCAACACATTTTTGTAGATCACCCAAGAAATAAGCCTGTATCGCTTGCCAGCGGATCTGAACAACCGAGAAATGTTCATCTGTTTGATTTTTCTGCAGGTCATCCAAATACATTGATACATTGAACTGTTTAATGGATTTACCTTCAAACAGGATCGGAAGGAACTGTGAACACCAGTCATCAATATCTCCACTTTTTTCCTCTTCATCAGGAAAACGCCGAAATGTATAGCCCAAAGCAAACCTCAGAAGATAGGCACTGGTTCTGTCTATATTTTTCAAGACCGCCTTTGGCATCGTCTTGAGCTGTAGTGGCTCTGTTTCAGCAACATCAATATGTTGAACCTCGTTTATTGGATTTTCCTGTTTCCAAAGCAATCTGCCCTTGCAGTAATGGTGATAGGTCGCAGTGATATCATCAATGAGATCCCGACAGCCATTTTGAATCAGCTCATCGAACTTAGAAATAGTTTTACTCTTGGCAAACTGAGCACCCATTAGGCTCTGCTGTAAGGCGGTCTGCTCTTTCTGGGTCTCATCGCAAAAATAGTATAATGCCTTAATATTGTTCTTTTTTACAGTATCGATCTCCTTTTGAACACCCGGTGTTACACCGTCAGCATTATCAATCAGGAATATGCAGATATCACTATCTTCCAATGCAAAAACATAATGGGAACCGGCAGGCATGGATGCGGCACCTTCGCCCTCGAACAAGTACACATTAGCCAGGCCTGTATCTTCGATAGCCTTTTTCAGTTCTGCTCGGACATGATCATATTTTCCTTTATCCCCACAAATGGAACTGATAAAGACCTCAATTTTACGTCCTGGTTGTAACGAAGGTAATACAGGCGCTTCAGGCTTATCTGTATATTCCCAGGCAACTCCGCCGAACGGAGTGCTAATTTCTGTTACTCTAATACCCATAACAACCTCCCAGTTTTTCTCTATGCAGCCATTCTTTATCACTCTTTCCCTAGGCTGATAGAAAACATTTCAAAATCTCGCTATATTAGACCTTAAAGTGGATAATTATATAACAAACATTATATATCCATGAATGATTTGAGTCAATATTACATACTGAAGATTCAGGTTTTCAGCACAGGGGGCTGGAATGATCTCTGGCAACCTGCTCTTGTGGGAGTCAAGAGGCGATGCTTGTTGATCAACATCCACCCCCTTTGAGTACAGCTAAACTGCTGCTACTTATCTTACACAACGCAAAAGGCAATAAAAATGTGATTGCGAAACACCAAAACCCCAATAAAAGTGTGATGAGTAATCCCAACACCCAAACTTCATGCCCCGGTGTATCGGAACCGGGGTGTATTTTGTGCCGTAGAGAATGGCGGTGTTTCGCAATTCGGCTTTGTAGCGGTTTCCAGCCACCAGAGCAAAGCTGTACCCGATCCACAATCCGCTGTCGGCTACAAAAGCTAGTTCAAAACCGAAGCAGAGCACTATCGGTTATTGGCAGTAAATGATCAGTAGAATTTCGGTTCCTAATTATTTGATGATTAGGATAGAGCCTCTTCCTAATCAGAAATCGCCAAAAACAGCCTGATGGAAGCTCTTCCACCAGGCTTGCTAATCATTTTGCTAATAATTTTCTAATCATTATTATAATAATTATCAGGATGATTATTAGGAAAGCACTCTGCAAATATCTCGCAGAACCTCAAGAATCATCTCGAAAGAGATATCCTTGGCATAGGAGAACTGCTTGCGGTACTTGTCCCACATTACTCGGAGCGCAGCACTCTCCGAGATATCCTGGATAATGCCAACCGCATCCGTAATCTGCTCGGTCGTTCCACGATGGGCTGCAGTTGCCTGCATTGCCTGTGCAAACAAGTTCTTGTCATACTTCTGGGTGGTGGCCAGAATGAAGGCATCGTAGAAATCTCTGGGGCGGGTGTTGAACACTGTCCGCCTCAGGATCGTTTCCACCTTTTCCGCTAGAACGGTCTCGATGTTGTATGCCAACAGCCGGAACGATTTGCTGTCATCGAAGATCTCGTTGAAGGAGAACTCCACGGCACGGGGCGTGATCACATCTCCGGTGGATACATCGATGGACAGCGGTGCCAGGATGGTGTCATACCGGGCATCCAGCATGACCCGGTAGCCGCCATAGATGTCATCCTCTCGAATCGGGCTGATGCTGCCGATGGTGAAGCTGACTTCGTCCTCACTGGGGATAGAACAGATCTGCTCCAATGCAGCCCGGATTGCTTCCGGAGTCAAGGGCAGATTCTTCAATGTGGTGTCCAGATCCATGGTCGCTCGGTTGTCCAGACCGACGATGGCTGCCACCAGCATCCCACCCTTGAGGACGAACTTCTCCCGGTACTCAGACTGAGCAAGCCGCACCAGAAGCCGCTCGAACATATAGTTTTGCAGAATCACCTGCGCCGGGATGTTCTTGGTTTTGGCGATATTGCGGATCTTCGCCTTCAGGCTCATAGCATTACTCATAACAGTACCTCCAGATACTGCCTGACCAGATTGGTCAGGCTCATTTTCTTTGCGTAGGTATTCAGTCTGTTCAGATCCTTTTTAGGGTTGGCGGCATACTGCTTCAATGCGGCCAGAAAAGTCTCTGTTCCCATCTTGTTCCGGCTACGGATAATATCGCAGATCGTTCGCTCCAGATCATAGCAGGACACTTGATTTCCGAAGGGGGTGGTCAACTTCGTTCGTCCCAACTCAAATAACTCCGGCTTGATGTAGTAAACCTTACACTCTTCTCGGAGCACAGGCGACGGTACTCTGTTTGCAGGGGTTGTGATGCTGTGCAGAAACGGTGTTCTGTCCGAAATACCATGGAGGAACAAGGCTGTCTCGTGGGAGAATACCAGGTTCTCCGTTCTCAGGCTGATTGACAACAGCTCGTCCGGCATATCCTCGACCAGCATATACTGCCCCTGGGCGATCCGCTGAATTGTGCCAGCCTTGCATAGCTTGGACAACATCGCCCTTGAGATACCAACAGCCTCCGCCGCCTTGGTCGTAATGATGTTTCTGCCTTGTTCTGAGAGCTGTTGTAAAAGTTTGTTCTCGTTCATTGCATTCACCCCTTTGTGACAATGATATAAATATTGTATTTAATATTTATATCATTGTCAATACCTTAATTACAGCATCTCAAAGAACCAAAGGTTGTCTGAGTTGAACTGTTTCTTGACACTACATTTTTTTGTAGTATAATATAACTGTAAAATATTTTGTTTCATATCAAAATTTTGTATTGTTAGGAGGTGCTCTAATGGACGACGACTTAATAAATGTACTTGTCTCTGAAGAGTACCTTTTGCTCCGATGGCTTTCGCAGCATACTACACAAACATGTAGTGTCTCGGTAGTTAAATTTTCGCAAAACGAGCTTGCGCAAGAGTTTGATTGTAGCCCAACCACAATCAACAAGCGAATGCAACTTTTGAAAAGAATCAACTGCATCGAGCAATACAGAAAAAAAGGCAACTATGTAATAACCGATGTAGGTCAAAAAGTAATTGCCAAGATGGATGAAATAGAATCAATAATCGGAGGAACTAAGCAATGCTGTTAAATGAATTGTTTCATAACACAAGCTATGATTATGCGCTTTTCTCAGAAGCTGCCAAGTCTGATGTTGAAAGTCGGATTTTTATGAAAACTGTACGTGGGGCAGAAGTTCCATATATCACTTGTGCTATCCGCAAGAAAGAAATTAAACTGACCCCCGAAGAAGCGGTTCGTCAGTTGTTTATCCACAAACTGCTTAACGAATATATGTATCCCTCAAGCCGAATTGAGTTGGAGACCGCTATCCACTTTGGCAGAGAAATCAAGCGAGCAGATATTGCGATCATGGATAAAGATCGTCCTATGATTCCCTATATCATCATTGAGTTGAAAAAGCCGAAGCTTACCGATGGTAAGGATCAACTCAAGTCTTACTGCAATGCTACTGGTGCACCTATCGGTGTTTGGACGAACGGTGAACAGATTTCTTGTTACAACAGAAAAGACCCCAATTTCTTCGAGGAAATTAGCGACATCCCCAAAGCAAACCAGAAGCTCTCTGATATCATTAACGAGCGGTATACCTATGCAGATCTGAAGAGAATCGACAAAATCAGCACCCAGAAACGCTCACTTCGTGCCCTGATTAAAGAAATGGAAGATGAGGTTCTAGCCAGTGCCGGTGTTGATTCCTTTGAGGAAATCTTCAAGCTAATTTTTGCCAAGTTGTATGATGAACTAATTTGCGAACGGGACTCTACTGCATACTTGCAGTTCCGCAATACTGGCGATACCGACTACGAGCTGAAGGAGAAGATTCAGCGCCTGTTTGATGCTGCCAAGAAGAAATGGGAGGGTATTTTTACCGACGAAAGCAAGATTCAGCTTTCCCCTTCTCATCTGGCTGTTTGCGTTTCCTCTTTGCAGGACATCAAGCTGTTTAACAACAACCTGGATGTTGTGGATGATGCGTTCGAGTACCTGATGAGCAAAGCTCAGAAGGGCGAAAAAGGCCAGTATTTCACTCCTCGCTATGTCATTGATATGTGCGTGCGGATGATGAACCCTACCGTCAATGATACCATCATCGACACAGCCTGCGGTAGTTCCGGTTTTACTGTGCACAGCATCTTCAAGGTGTGGAAGCAGATCCGTGCGGATAAAGGCATGGAATCCGGCGAAGGCTTTACTGCTGCCCAGAGAATCCCGGAAGAAACCGATTTTGTCCGGGACAAGGTGTTTGCTATCGATTTTGACGAAAAGACCGTCAGAGTGGCCAGAACCCTAAACTTGATTGCCGGTGATGGCCAGACAAATGTCCTCCATTTGAACACACTTGATTATTCCCGCTGGAATGAAGTTACTAAGCAAGAGGATTGGAATGATACCTATAACGAAGGATTCAAGAAGCTGAAGAAAATGCAACCTGCTGGTGTGAAAGATTTTAGCCAGTTCCAGTTCTCGCTCGTCATGGCCAATCCTCCTTTCGCCGGCGATATTAAGGAGAACACTATCATTTCGCGCTATGAGCTCGGAAAAAATGCTGCCGGCAAGTGGCAGAATAAGGTCAGCCGTGATGTTCTGTTTATTGAACGAAATCTCAATTTCTTAAAACCCGGCGGCCGTATGGCGATCGTTCTCCCCCAGGGACGTTTCAATAATTCCAGCGATAGAGCTATCCGTGAATACATTGCAGAACGTTGCCGTATTCTTGCTGTTGTTGGCCTGCATGGAAATGTGTTTAAGCCCCACACTGGCACAAAGACCTCTGTTTTGTTCGTCCAGAAATGGGATGATAAGCTTTGTCCTAAGAAGGATGATTACCCCATTTTTTTCGCTACCATGCAAAAGCCTAGTAAGGATAATTCGGGCGACAAAATATACCTGATTGATCCAGAAACCGGTTTGCCCGCTTTGGATGCACATAATCATTTGATTGTAGATCACGATCTCTATCAACTTTCCTATAAAAAGCAGGATGGAACTATCGTAACACTTGCACCCGGAATCGCAGAAGCCTTCGAGGAATTTGCGAAGAAGGAAGGCTTAAGTTTTTTTCGATAAGCCCATCCGTTGAACCTTTCAACGAAGCAAAATATAAGGCTTTGATGGATGGGCTGGAATGCTGTGAGATCAGCCTAAATTATGCCACTGAAAAATTCTTGCGTTTAGATGCAGAATACTATCAAAAAGATTATCTGTTTTTAGAAAAGGTACTTGCCGCAATGGACGGAAAGTCGATCTATGCTTATGGCGGCAAAACAGATTGTAGTGCTTTCTATCCCTCTATCACCGGGCATTACAGCAACAATCGAGAAAACATTCCATTTTTGAGAGTAAACGAAATTGCTGATGGTCTAGTTGTAATTACTGACAAAACCGTCTTCCTGCCTAGGCATGTGTTAAGCTCCAACAGTAAAACTATGGCTCTGGCATACCCCGGCGACATCATTATTGCAAAAGGCGGTAACACCTTGGCCAAAGTTGGTCTGGTAACCGACGAGTATAATGCCTATGCTACATGTCGAGACGTAATTATTCTCAGAACAAATGAAATGAGAGGCCTCAATAAATACTATCTATGGGCATACTTACACGGAAACTTTGGTCAAAAATTTATGTGGCGTTCTGCAAGTCAAACCGGGCAGCCACACCTTACACTTACATCGATTGATGAAATTCATGTCCCAGAGTACTCGTTAGCTTTACAAGAAAGCATCGAGCATCTATACAATCAGTCTGTAAATCTCAAACGAGAGTCTCAGCGTAAATACTATGCCGCTGCGACGTTACTTGAAAAACACCTAGGTATGCCCCAAATGGTTGAGCAAGCTGTTTCCATCAAGAGTCTTTCTGATAGTTTCGGCAAAACAGGCCGATTGGACGCAGAGTATTATCAACCCAAATTCGATGTTCTATTCGAATCTTTAGAAAAGCATAACACCCGTTTCTTGGGTGGTTCTAATGGGCTAGTTAATATCAAAAAGTCTATCGAACCCGGTAGCGACGCATATTGCAGTAGCGGAATCCCCTTTGTTCGAATCAGTGATGTTTCAAAATTCCAAATATCCGAACCTGAAATTCATCTTTGTGAAGGCTCCATTGATAACGCCCACGCACTGTATCCTAAGAAAGACACTATTCTCTTTTCGAAAGACGGTAGCGTAGGAATCGCATATAAACTTGAGCGTGATGAATCCTTTGTTACTTCTGGTGCATTGCTTCACTTAACCATTAAGAACCCGAGCGAAATACTTCCAGACTATTTGACACTGGTATTAAACTCTCCGGTCGTACAGATGCAAGCTGAACGTGATTCTAGCGGAGCCATTATCCAGCACTGGAAGCCATCAGAAATCGAAAGCGTTGTTATCCCCATGCTGGATATGGATAAGCAAAAAGAAATTGCATCTATGGTTCAGACATCTTTTGACCTTCGCCATCAAGCCATGCAATTACTTAAATATGCACGACAGGCAGTTGAGATGGCAATAGCACAGGATGAAGATACTGCACTAGAATGGTTGAAGAGGCAGGTGGAATAACTATGCAGCCAGAAAAGAAATACGAGCAGTGGAAAGCTATTACGGAATCTGATTTCGTAACGCTCTTTATTAAAACATGGTTTACATTCATTGCAGTCCTCCGCGAGCTCAATCGGGATGTCGATGTTTTTACAGCAGATGGCGCACCCAGAGGTGATAAACCATTCCTGAATGCATACAAAGAGGGCATCATGCCGATTGTGCAAAAGCGTATTGATGCTACCATACTGGCACAAGAGTTGTTCAAGATGTATCCCATCAGTATGCGTAAGGTGATGGATGTTTTTCCGCAGTATTTTTTCCAAACCTTCTTTCAGATCAATAGGGAATTCGAATTTAGTGAAAAAACCATTGATAAAGATAGTGATGGAAAGCTTAAAGAACGTTATGATGCACGCATACATGTTGTAGATGGAAACAAACTCAGACTTAAACTCGGAATATCCGGCCGATTCCGTAATACCGTTTATGACGAGACCATAAAGCGAGATATTGATCTTCGTCCAATTATCCAGTCTGTAGTGAATACACATCGTAGCAAAAACACATATATAGATGAACTCCAGTTTCTGCGTGATTTCTATGATGCCATAATGAATGAGGTTTCAGGAGCACTACGACATTACATAGATGTGCGTCTGCCACCGAAAGGATACAATCAAACCATCAATTCAAAAATCACAACTGCATGCTATCGCCTGAACTCGTCACTAAGGCTTAAATTGGAGTACAACTATAAGTATCCGCATGAGGCAAAGATATTAGGCCCCCGCAATTCTTACGCAATTATCTACCAGACCCCCTTTAATGGCTTTGCTAGAGTGGAACGTGAAAATGTCTATGTATCGAATTCCGAAGATTACGCACTATTGATGGCCACTAATGCAGTCGACTGGTTTGCCAGCTACGTATATGCATTGAGAAATGCGTTGTTCCACGAGATAATCAGTCCATTGGATGTAGAGTGGCAAACAATCTTTAAGTCTGCATACCTAATCCTCAAACAGATTTCTGATATTTGCATTTCTTGCATTGTACAAATTGAAGACTTCGTCAAAACTCAAGAAAACGCTGTCTATAACTATGTCTTTGATCATCAGGTAGACTGCTTTGGAACTATGGCAGATCACGTGGAGTTTCTCGACATGCCTAAAATGGCGGTATCACATTGCAAAATCGATAAGGGAAACTTCCTGATAAGTGGGTGGTTCTTGGCAACACTCAAGCTGCAAAACGGAGATGCTGAAGCCGTTGAAAATGGCACGGGTTCAATCATGGAGGAAGACAAAGGTTTTGATTTTTCTGTAACTCTTGATGACGATTTCAAGATTGTAATTGATAAGAGTACTCAAAAAGAAATGATCGAAATTAGTTTGCAGAACGCATAACGTTCATCCAAGCTAGTCAGCATCTCATCTTCACTTTCTATTTACTGAATAAACGCACCTATACATTCTCAGAAGCGGGCAAGCATGTACAATGCTTGCCCGCCGATTCATATTAATAACCGTTTCAAATATTGGACTCAGGGTAAATCTAGATCCAAGGTTATACAGTATCTAGAAATACATATTTTCTGTGGTCAATTCCCGGTCTGGTTAGATTCCAACCTCCCCACCCCGACAGATTTTGGATTTTCAACCCGATAGATTTCTTGCCAATCTAAGTACATACCATTTCTCAGAGAAATTTCGCTATTCTCGAAGCTCCGAAATCAGGTGCGCCCCGTATTGCAAACCGTCCAGAAAGGCTTTGCGTTCGTAGGCACTACACAAGTGGCAGCACAGGTTGAACACCGCATTGTTGTCCTTCAGGGGAAGTCCGGTCAGGAATTCCTCCAGCTCCTGGAAGCCGTTGTCGATCTCTGCGGGATCGCTTTCGTGGGACTCGGCGTAAGCCTGGTAGAGCTGTTCCAGAACAGACTCACAGTCGCTCTTTCCGGGATCGAAGGGGTGTTTCCGGATGTACGCATCCAGGCGGCAGGCAAGATCCTTCATCGCCCCACCTCCTGTGCCAGGAGGACACCCATGCGGACACCCTCCACAAACCCGGCCCGCTCGTGGTCACGGCAGAGGGTGCAGACCGGGTAGATGACCCGATCCACTTCCTGCAGGGGCATACCGTTCATTTTTTGGTACAGTGCCTCGAAGTCCGCACGGATCTGTTCGTTGTCGTAGGGGTTACACTCGTTGTGGCATTCGTAGAGCATGGCCAGAATGGAGTCTGTGTCGCCATAGCTGGGTGGATGCTGTTCGATGTGGGCTTTGAGGGTTTCCAATACTGTTTTCATGACATCACCGTCCTTTTTGGATTTAGGTGATGTTAGCTCTAAGTGGCAACGGTTTCAAGTGTCAGTTCTGACGAATTATCCCCGGTCAGTTCGTCCTTTGTGGGGACATAGATGATCGACAGTGCCTCTTCTTCGCAGAGTTCCCCTGCAAGATAAGCCGAAAGTGCATCCACAGCCTTTGTGAGCCATGCGTAGTACTCAAGCAGTGTCAAATCTATGATGGATGTGATTTTGTCCGGACCAGTCCTTTTATAGCGAAGATACTGTCTCTTTTTTGCCCGTTCAAACTCTTTCCGAACACGATCAGCAGCAATCAGTTCTTTGCGTTTCATTCGGGGTGCCA
>JAFYLN010000024.1 GCA_017537045.1 Oscillospiraceae bacterium
CTCCCGGCTGGCGCCGTATGACCATGGTCGAGGCTGTCAAGGAGTACCTGGGCATCGACTTCGGCGCCATCACCGACGATGCTGAGGCTGTGGCCGCTGCCAACGCCAAGGGCGTTGAGCTGGCTGACGCCGCTGAGAAGACCTGGGGCAACGCTCTGTATGCCTGCTTCGACCAGAGAGTCGAGGAGCATCTGATCCAGCCCACCTTCATCACCATGTACCCTGTCGAAGTCTCCCCCCTGACCAAGAAGTCCCCCGTGGACCCCAGAGTCACCGAGCGCTTCGAGCTGTTTGTCTGCCATTCCGAGCTGGCCAACGCCTACTCCGAGCTGAACGATCCCATGGATCAGCGCGACCGCTTCCAGAAGCAGGTCGAGCAGCGTGAGCGCGGCGACGACGAGACCGAGATGCTGGACGAGGACTTCCTGACCGCACTGGAGTACGGCATGCCCCCCACGGGCGGCATGGGCATGGGCATCGACCGCTGTGTCATGATGCTCACCGGCAACGATACCATCCGCGAGGTCATCCTGTTCCCCACCATGAAGCCCATGGAGTAAGGTAAAACCGAAAAACGCCAGAGCTGCAACGGTTTTTTGGATTGTACAGTTACTACGAATTACATCTTTACATCACCCTTACATCAAACGATGCAAAGACGAATACGGAAAAGGACAGTGCTCAATAGAATACACCAGAGGCATCGGTTACTGCACCGATGCCTCTTTTTGTGCTCAATAGTTATGAGCGACTACTAAAATATTATTTTCAAAGACAGTTACCATTAAGATGCAGTAGAAGTTTATCCGCTTCAAAGACTTGATGAAACAGAAGTTGTGTTGACTTCTGGTGTCTTGCTTGATATAATTAACCTACATGAATTTATCCGCTTTGAATGGCGAAATGATCAAAAGTCATAAAGGAGCTGTGCTTATGGATATCCAGCGCTGTAAGGCTATATTTGAGAACTACGGTGGTATGATGCGTACTAAAGAACTGGAGCGGGAAAAAATATATTATCGTAACCTTCAACAGCTTATAGATGCTGGGGTGGTAGAGAAGGTCCGGTACGGTTATTATCAATGGGTTCGACCCGACGATTTCAGCGAAGCTGGTACCGTGATCAGGTTGTTCCCGGATGCGATTCTGTGCATGTATACGGCCTTGCGTTACTACGAGTACAGCGACCGCAATTCGGCAGACTGGCATCTGGCAGTTAGTAAGGATTCTGGGAAATCCCGGTTCAATATTGACTATCCCTTTGTGAAACCCTACTATGTGGAGCCTGCGGTACTGGAACTAGGTCTAACCAAGGGCAATATGGATGGACATGAGATTCGGATTTATGATAAAGACCGTGTGATTTGTGATTGCCTGCGGTATCGTAACAAGATGGACAAGGGAATTTTCAACAAAGCGATTCAGAACTATATTGCAGATCCAGAAAAAAGCATCCCGAAGCTAATGGAGTATGCAGGTCCTCTACGTGTTAAAAAAATTGCGAAAGATTTGATAGGAGTGTGGCTGTGATGGCTGATATTGCTGCTTCTGTTCTTGCAAAACTGAAAAACAAGGCCAAAGCATCTGGTATAAGCTACCAGCAGTGTCTACAGCTGTTTTTTCAAGAAGAGTTCCTTCGCCGACTGGCGGGTTCCAAGTATGCAGAGAATTTTGTTCTCAAAGGCGGGCTTTTCATTTATACCCTGACCAACTTTGAGAGCCGAGCAACTGTGGATGTGGACTTTCTGATGCGTGGTTTGAATAACGATCTCGCCCGGATGGATGAGATCATAGCCGAGATCTTGGCGATTGAAACCGGTAATGATTTTGTGATATTTAAGGCCAGTAAAACCGAGCCTATTGCTGTGCAGCGCAAGTATCATGGTGTCAGCACCCAGATTACTGGTTACATCAAGAATGTTCGGGTTCCCTTTAATGTGGACATTGGTGTGGGTGATGTAATTGTTCCCAATGCCCAGCGCCGGAATATCCAGACCCAGCTGGATGGTTACGAAAGGCCAGAGATCCTTACATATTCTCTGGAAAGTACCATCGCAGAGAAGTTCGATGCGATCCTGCAGCGTTTTGAACTGACAGGCCGCATGAAGGATTTCTACGATATTTACTATCTATCCCGTACTTTCGATTTTGACGGCTTGAAGCTGCAAACCGCAATTCAGGAAACCCTCCAGAACCGTGGTACTGCCTATGAAAAGGACAGCTTTGATCGTGTTCGTGCACTGGCAGATGAAGTGGATATGCAAACAAAATGGCGGTATTTCCTGAAGACTTTGGGCAATCCCGCTGTACCCTTTGATGATGTAATTGAGCAACTGAACGTATTTCTAGGACCAGTTTGGAACGCTATTATACACGAAACAGAAAACCGGACAACATGGAATGCGGCTAGCACTTGCTGGCAGAATTGAGGATATATATATGAGCAAACCTACACTGTTTTTCAGCCATTCCTCTAAGGACAAGGACATGGTATTGGCAATCAAAAACAAGGTGATGCAGTACACAAGCGGTACACTTGAAATCTTTCAGTCCAGTGATGGTGAGAGCATACCGTTTGGAACCAACTGGATTCATAAAGTAGAAGAAGGATTGAAAGAAGCCAAGGTTATGTTTGTCTTTATTACAGAACAGTCCATTTCTTCTGGCTGGATTTATTTTGAAGCTGGCTATGCCTACTCCAAAGACGTCCATGTCATTCCTGTTGGCATTGGTGTAAGTGTTGGAGATTTGAAAGCCCCGCTTAATCTTCTGCAGGGTTTCAACATCACCTCTGCGGATAGTTTGAATAACTTCCTCACCATCATCAACCGGGAATTTGACTATAGCTTCCCAGGGCGTTTCGCCGAGGATGATTTTAATGAAATTATGGCATTATCATCCTCCGTTACCAGCCGTAGTACCCCGTTTGATGAAATCATCGGTTCTGCAAAATATGAATTGCCAGGTGTGTACTTTGAAAAACCCGGAGAAAAGAAGACAAGAGATACCAAAGCGATGTTTGATCGTATTAAGCGTTACTTGGATGAGCAAAAAATTGACTATGCGTTAGGAAAACCAAGAGGATATAGTGTTGGCGAATCTATGGCAGTGAAGGGCATTAAAGTCGATTATATTCCAGGATCTGAAGCCGACCCCGAGCATGGCAAAATATCTGTCAGCATTTCTCCGTACAACTTTGATAAGTCTTTTCATCTATATCTTCAGCTTGTGGAAAAATGCATGGATGAATATGGTACTTGGCTGTGGCTCCGTCCGAATGATAATTACGAGTACAAACAGTCTGATGAGGATTGTGCAGCATTGTTGTTAGAAGTTCCAGAGTGGTTTTCACTATCCAAATCTCAAGTCGGTAGATTTGTGTGCAACAGACTTGATCTAGATTTTAAGATCCTTGATGCGCACACGAAGCGGGGAACGGATCTGGTTCTAGCAATCCATTTCAAACCGTCAGAAACTAAAGCGAGCGATGTAGTGACACTAGTTTCTAAATTGCGCGAACTTAAGTTGATTTACCAGAGTGGGGGAAAAGAAAATGCCTAACCTTTCACAATTAAAGCGTGAACGCATGATGGCGTTTCTGCAGAAGATCAAAGACGAACACCGGGATGATGACGAAATGCTCATCGCCCTGGGTGAAATTGAAAGCGAACTGGCCTCCAAGAAATATGGTCTGGTATGGGAGCAGCACGAGGAAGCTGTGGATGTGATGATGCGGGATCATATTCCTGTGTTCACCGAAGTGACGGAGCGAGAGATTACTGCGGAGCCCGGTCAGGGCTACAACTTCATTCTGGAGGGCGACAACCTTCATTCGCTTCATTTACTCAGAAAAACTCATCGTGGAAAAATTGATCTGATTTATATTGATCCTCCATACAACACTAAAAACAAGGATTTCATATACGATGACAAGCGAATTGATCCTACCGATGGATTTCAGCATAGTAAGTGGCTTTCCTTTATATCTAAACGATTGAAGCTCGCAGGAGAACTGCTAAGTAAAGATGGCATCATGGCAATCAGTATTGGATATCAGGAAATAAACAACTTAATGTCTTTATGCCAAGAGATGTTCTCGACTAAAAATATTGTCTGTGTAACAGTTCAAACGTCTAGTGGTAATGTTGTGCAAAATGGCTTCACCTATGTTCAGGAATATATTGTTTTCATTACGCCGACAGAATTCAGCCCTTTTGAAGTCGATTCTAAAAAGAAAGAATATACCACGCCATATCATGGTATGAACCTCTCTGGCTTCAATCAGGTGCAACGGGCCAATCAGGCATATCCCATTTTTGTTGACACAGAAGGACGAATCGTTGGGTGTGGCAAAACCTTGCAGGAACGCATTGACGACGGTAGCTATACTGGCGAAAAAGCAGATTTCGAATTTGACTACAATGAAGCTCCAGATGGAACTGTTGCGATTTGGCCTATAACAAAAAAGGGGGATGCCTGTGTTTGGCGATTGATTCCCTCGAAGCTGATGCAAAACTGGAACTTAGGCTATATCAAAGTTGTGCCCAACAAAAAGGGAAAGAACAAATATACCATTCAATATTTATCTGGCGGCATTATTGACCAAATTGAAAACGGCGAGTTAGAAACTTACCAGCCAAACGAAACAATACCTACACTCGAAGTAGTAGGTTTCAAAACTGCTGCCAGTAGCATTCCTACAATTTGGACAGACAATAAGTTTTTAACATCCGCAGGTTCTAAGGACATAAAAAAGGTATTTGGTCATAAGGTTGACTTCCCCTTCCCTAAGCCAGTAGCACTGATAAAGGAAATTCTGCGTAGAGTATCTAAGCCTGATAGCCTCATCTTGGACTTTTTTGCAGGCTCTGGCACTACCGCACAAGCTGTACTCGAATTAAACCATGAGGAAAACGGAAACCGCCACTTTATTCTCTGCACTAACAATGAGAATGCAATCTGTGATTCCATTACTTTCCCTCGTGTAACCACCGTTATCTCTGGAAAAAGATCTGACGGAAGTATCTATGCATATACCGACCAAGAGTGTACTGTTTTGATGGACAGAAAAATCACCTTAGCAGACCTCAAAAAATCTACCATTCATGATGAAATAGTAAGCGAGAAGTCTGACCACGAAGGAGAATTTCATAAATTTTCTACCGAAATCAAAGACAGCCATGTATACCTTTATGGACTTGGCAAACCTGTCACTGTGGAGGGTGTTCCTGCAAATCTCTTGTTCTATCGAACTGATTTTATCGCAAAGGACGAGGAATATCTTTCTGAAACGCTACTCGAACATATTAGAGAAATGCTTCAGCTGGAGCATGGTGTCAAGATTGATGGCAGTCAGTATCTGATGGTCATGAGCGATGAGGAAGCTGATGAATTGCAGGCACACTGGAACGAATATGACGGTGTAAAAGCCATCTATGCTTCCAGAGAAGTCCTGTTCACCACTGAGCAGAACGCACTATTTGCCGGTGTGGAGATCCACACCATTCCCGACTACTACTTTAACTTTGAACTGAAGGAGGTGGGCGAAACATGGTAAACGGAATCAACATCAATCTGTTTGATTTTCAGGAAAAGGCTGTCATCAAGTTGCTGGACATCGTGACGGACAGCCGATCCAAGCAGACCGTCATCGTAAAATCCCCCACCGGCTCCGGTAAGACCATCATCCTGATCGACTTCATCGAAGAATATCTGACCAAGATCAACAGCCATACTGCCTTCATCTGGTTGTGTCCCGGCAAGGGTGATCTGGAAGAACAGAGCCGTCAGAAGATGCGGAAGTTCGCTCCCCATCGCTCCACCCAGAATTTGTTCGATGCTCTCCAAAACGGTTTCGAGCCTGAAAGCACCACCTTCATCAACTGGGAGCTGGTGACAAAGAAGGGCAACACCGCCATCCGGGACAGCGAACGCAAGAACCTCTTTGATCGCATTGCAGAAGCACACCGAGCTGGAACGGAATTTATCGTCATCATTGACGAGGAGCATTCCAATAACACCGCCAAGGCCAAGACCATCATTGACGGTTTCTCCGCCAAGAATATCATCCGTGTCAGCGCCACCGCCGTTGAAAACAAGCGGTTTGAGTATTTTGAGATTGACGAGGTGGATGTCATCAATGCCGGTCTGATCACCAAAGCACTCTATGTAAACGAGGGTTTGGTGGATGGCATGGAAATTACCAATGAGTATGAATGCCTTCTCGATCTGGCTGACGATAAGCGCAAAGCAATTGCGACCCGGTACAAAGATCTTGGTAAAGCTGTCCGTCCCCTCGTGCTGATCCAGTTCCCCAATGGCCAGCCCGAAACCATTCGTGCAGTCGAAGCCAAGCTGGAAAGCATGGGCTATACCTACGACAACGGCATGGTCAGTATTTGGATGAGTGAGGACAAGCGTGATCTGCCCGATAACCTGACCGACAATGACGCCACTCCTATTTTCTTGCTGATGAAGCAGGCGATCAGCACCGGTTGGGACTGCCCTCGTGCTAAGATTCTGGTTAAGCTGCGTGAAGGCATGAGCGAAAGTTTTGAAATTCAGACCATTGGTCGAATCCGTCGTATGCCCGAAGCCAAGCACTATGAAGATGATGTATTGGACTTCTGCTATCTGTACACCTTTGACGAGAAGTACAAGGAAGGTCTGTTTAGAGAACTTGATAGAGCCTATGAAACCCGCCGCCTGTTCCTGAAGGACAAATGCAAAACCTTCACCCTGGAAAAAGAAATCCGAGATATGGACTTCGACGGTCTGGGTGAGCGTGAGGTGCTGATCAAGATTCACGAAGCCCTTGTCGCTAAGTATCACCTCGGCAGCGATAAGAAGCAGAATCAGATGCTTCTGGAAAATGCGGGGTATATCTTCGGCGCAGAAATTCATGGACAGGCTTTGCAAGGCCAGTTCGTGCGTACCGCATCCCTTCCCGATAGCCAGAATTTCATCACCACCCACAAACGCATCGACACGCACAAGCATGGTATGCAGCTCATGCACAGCATTGACGCTATCAAAAGTTCCATCGGCATGGCTCAGAATAAGGTGAAAACCATTCTGGAGCGTTTGTTCCGCAAGGGCGGTGCCACCGGTCGGAAACTGGTTGCATTGGAAACAACTGAGTTCTATGCTTTTGTCATCAACAACCAGCACAAGCTGAAACAGGAATTCCGTGAGGTTACTGCTCAAATGGCTGTTCAGCTGAGCTTTGAGCGTAACCCCAAACGGAGTACCTTCCATATCCCAGAGCAAGACTTCTTCCGCTACGATCCGAATGTCAAGAACGAAGTTGAATATCTGTCCAACGCATATCACGATTACACCTCTGGCTTTGCTACCAGCCTTGTTCGCAGCACCTGTGAAATGCTGTTTGAGCAGCACTGTGAAGGGCGCCAGGATATTGAATGGGTGTACAAGAATGGCGATACCGGACAGCAGTATTTCTCCATCGTCTATCTGGACGGCATCCATAAGCAGTGGCTGTTCTATGCTGACTACATCGTAATGAAGAAGGATGGCACCGTCTGGGTTATCGAAACCAAGGGCGGCGAGGCCAGGGGCCAGGATAAGAATATCGACCGTCAGATCGAAAACAAATTCAATGCGTTTAAGGCTTATGCCGCCAAGCATAACCTGCATTGGGGATTTGTGCGAGATAAAGACAATCAGCTCTATATCAATAACACAGAGTTTGCTGAGGATATGGCTGATGATCATTGGGTATCACTGGCACGGGTATTTTAATAATATGGGCGGTGAGATTTTTGGAGCAAAATGAAAAAAAGAAATCAAGAGATTTTAATATCTACTACTTGAATTTCAGTAAGGTATATGAAATCGCAATGATGATTAATAATGTCATACTTACTAAAATCGAGACGGATAAATCAAGTAGTTTTGAAGAACAGTATGGTTTTACATCTTCCATCTCCGCACAGGGAACAAAGGAATTCCTGGATGGAATTAAGGCATCGATTTCTGCTGATGCCAAAGAAACCTCGACATCATCTTCCAAGGTAGTGGAAAGTTTGGATGTAAAGACCACGAAGTCCATTCTTCTTCGCAGGGTTATTGACCAGTGTGCATCTGTAGCAATGTTAGACGAATCCACGGAGGGAGATCTGATTAAAATAGATCGTGTTAAGCTGGAGCTGCTTAACGAAGAAAGTCTACGTCAGTTTCTGATTTTACGTCGTGACGCATTAAAGGGAATGCGTGTAGAGGGAATGGAAGTGAATAACCTAGTCAGTTCCATGCTCCAGGACTATGCCTATATTCTCAAAGGAATTGTGTATAATGGTGGAAGTCAAAAACCAGTTGCAGAGATTATCATAAAAATCCCTATGGAGATCCAGTCTGAGTTCGAGAATAAGTACAACATTAATGATCTCCTTATCGGACATGTTTCTATCGTAGGTATTTACAAGGGAATTGTAAGCGAGGATTTTATTACTTCGAACACATTCACATATTTCCAGGAAGCAGGAGCGCGTAAAGAACGGCAGGAAGCAACTGTAAACAAAGTGTTTAAGAGCAACGTGCAACCGATATCCGATGATGTGGAAACACGAAAGAGTGATGATAAATACCATTTCGTTGATACATTAGCGATAATTCAGGATGTGGCATTTAAACTGGAAGCAACGCCAGTACCTAAGCTCCATTGGTGGAACAGAGTGGGAATATGGCTAAGTAAGCTGTGGAGGAAATAGTCATGGCGCATACATTGTTCACCTATCGCAACATCGGAGAATTGCGGAAAATCCAAGAAGAAATAGAAGTGTTTACCTTTGCGTTTGTTGAAACAAAGGCAATGATAGATGCTTGTCCTGCGGTGTGTATCGACATATCTGCATTGGTGTATTTCTTGCAGACTAACAAAGGGAGCATACAGCCGGTTTATGTCAATTTTGAAGGCATGACGGAAGATACGGTTATTATTTCCGATGAAGCAGTTGCGGCAAGCGCCTTAGAACTTCTTCCGTTTCTTGTTTCTGATACAGACGACTATTTCCCTCCTGAAACAGATGAGGTAGATGCTTCTGAGAAAGAAACACAGATTTCTTTTAAGCCTTATACACGCCAAAGTATCTACAAGTATAATAATTCAGCAGAGCTGGATCAGATCATTGCCTATTCCACTGAGCGATGCATTCCCATAGCTACATTTTCAAGAGCAAGTGGTGAGATGAGAAAAGAATTTGAACAATTCAATAAAACGGCAGAATTGGCAATAATGGATTTGACTTCCGTCTGTTATGCAATAGAGGATAATAAAACACTAATTTATGCCCTAGAGCAGCTCTTAGTCGGTTGGCCCAATGTTAAAATCATTGCTCGCACTTCTCGAGTGGACACCTTGCTAAAATATTTTCCCTTGTTTTTCAAAGGCCAGGAGCCAGTTAGCAAATTACTTCCTGATTTGCCTGAAGTGGGAAAGGATTTACCAGAGGAAAGCAGTGTTTTGAAAATTACTGCTTTAGACAGTGATAAATTCGACAGGTTTGTTAGCGAATTTAACCACAATCTTATCGGTCATAGATATTTCAAGGATCGGTTGCGGTATGCACTAAAGAATTTTATTGCGCTCAACAAGGTCAAAGAGCAAAAGGTCTTATCAATTTTTCTTTTTGGCACGTCGGGTATCGGTAAAACCGAGGTCGCTAGATTGTTAGCAAATGGCCTTTTGGAAAGTACTTATCTAGCGAAGATTAACTTTCAAAATTACAGCAGCCAAGATGCACTGAATAGCTTGATAGGTAGTCCTGCAGGTTATGTTGGGTGTAACCACGGAGAACTAAGCGAAAAGATTAATAAAAGCAAAGTCGGAGTATTGCTATGCGATGAGTTTGAAAAGACCACTCGCCCAGTTTATTCGTTTTTCTTGGAATTGCTAGAAGAAGGTCGCTTCACAGACTCTATGGCAAAAGAATATGACATGGACGGCTATATTGTTATTTTCACCTCTAACTTAGCGAATGAAACCGAATACAAGAAGAACATCCCACCTGAACTTCAAACACGCTTCGATCTTGTATGCGAATTTGAAGAACCTACATCTACAGAAAAGGCTCAGTTCCTAGAACTGTTGCTAGAAAAAGCTGTTGCTAAGTATCCGGATAAATTATCTGACTACGAGATCACGGAGGCAGATAAGAGAATGCTGTTTAATTTCGATTATTCTGGTATGGCAGCGTTGCGTGATATCAAGCGTGTCTTTAATAATAGGCTTATGGACTTCTTCGAACAGAAAGGTTTATAGCGAAAAGCTCCTGGCAAGTGGTTTTTTAGACCATTTACCAGGAGCTAATAATTATTTCAGTTCGTTTCTTAAACAGACACCAATTTTGATTCCCTCCATAAATCCAGTGCGCTCGTGATCACGGCAGAGGGTACAGACAGGGTAAATGATCCGATCCATATCCTGCAGCTCCATGCCGTTCATGGCCTGATACAGGGCATCGAAGTTTGCCTTGATTTGAGTGTTGTCCATAGGATTCATCTGAGCATAGGCTTCGTAAAGAAATGCCAGGACAGAATCACTGCTGCCGAGGTTCGGAGGCTTGTCTGTCAGGCAGGCTTTGAGTTGGTCGAAATAGGATTTCACGGTAACACCTCCAGAAGCATTTGGGTGATGTTAACTCTGAACCTGAAATTAGTCAACTAAAAATATTATTCCTTCGCTCCTCTTCTTTGAGGGGCGATTTTTGCACTGCAAAAGGTGTCGACAAGTTTGGCAATCCTGCATGAATCTGTCAGTCATCTCTGGTCGAAGCGAAGTGCGGATTTGTATACTGCTATGAACTTTTAAAATGATTGTCGAATAGCCGTTCAACAGCATCCTGAACTCGGATAAGTAGTGGGGGGCTTTTTCTGAGGAAGTGAATGTGTGCTCCTCATATCAAATCGAAAGGAGGAAACAGAATTGATCGCAAACATGCTGGAAAATCAAATCAATGCTGTGGATGGTGAAACGCTGTGGGACTTGGAGTTCCCTGCACGGCGGTTCTGCATCCGCAGTCTGCTGCCCCAGGGACTGTGTGTCCTGGGTGGTGCGCCGAAGGTGGGAAAGTCATGGCTGGTACTGGACTGGTGCATCCGAATCGCAAAGGGCGAGCCGATCTGGGATATGGAAACCACTCAGGGGACTACGCTGTACCTCTGTCTGGAAGATACCCTCCAGCGGGTGCAGCACCGGGTGTACTGCATGTCTGATGAAGCAGCTCACAACGCCTACTTCGCCACAGCGGTGGGAACACTGGCGGATGATCTGGAATCTCAGATCTCTTCCTTTCTGCTGTCACACCCGGATACCGTTCTGATCGTGGTGGACACCTTCCAGATGGTGCGTGGAAACAGCGCCGAACCGTCCTACGGCGGTGACTATCAGGATATGCAGAAACTGAAGCGGATCGCAGACGCCTACAACATCACGGTTCTGCTGGTTCACCATCTGCGCAAGCAGAGCGACCGGGATCCTGTGAACCGGCTCTCTGGTACAACGGGTATCAGCGGTGCTGTGGATGCGGTGTTCGTGCTGGATCGAAAAGAGCGTGGACAGAATGCGGCGCTGTTGGTCTGCACCGGCCGGGATGTGGAATACCGGGAACTGGAACTGAGGTTCTCCAAAGAACGGTGCGTCTGGGATCTGGTGTCTGACAGTGCCGAGGCTCCGGCACAGCTGATGCCCCAAGAGATGGTGTGCTTTCTGGAGTACATGACGGAAATGAAATTCTACTGCGGCGGCAATACCGAACTGACAGAGGCCTTCAACACCTACGCAGGAATGGCCATGGAGCCGAAGCGACTGAAGCAGATGATGAATCTCTGGAAGGATAACCTCCGGGAACTGGGACTGACCTTCCGCAGCTACCGAAGCAACGGCCAGCGGCTGGTGGAGGTTCGCTATGAGGAACCAGTGACGCAAGTGCCGCAAGTGACGCAGAAAACCGCTCCCTGAATCTTGCGTCACTTGCGTTCCTTGCGGCACTGCCCCGGCACAGTCTGGCGTGTGAGCCGCCGGTGAAGCCGTAGCAGGGGATTTGTAAGCATTTCAGGAAATGGTAGGCCCGTAACCCCACCTCAACAGAAAGACCGCCGTTGCCCCCAGTGTGCCATAATTGGAGGGAACGATCTCCTTCGTCCGATGCCACATACAGCAGGTGTGAAGCAAGGGAGCGAGACAGCGGGTTTTGACGAAGAGACCCAGACGCTCGTCTGGGGCAAGCAGAGCGTCTGGCTGACTGCCTGCCGCCC
>JAFYLN010000205.1 GCA_017537045.1 Oscillospiraceae bacterium
ATCTGACCAAGCTCATCGCTGTACAGGAAGCAAAACACCACATCCGGTGCAATGCCGTTCTTCCCGGCATGACTGCTACAGAAGCGGTAGAAAAGCACCTATCTGCTGATTTTAGAAATCTGTTCATGAAGCATATTCCCTAGAGCCGTATGGGACTGCCGGAGGAAATTGCGGAGGCCGTATGCTACTTTGCCAGTAATGCCGCTGTCTATGTAACAGGCCAGATTCTTGCGGCTTCAGGTGGTTTCGGTTTGGCGACACCAGTATATGCGGATATTTTCAATATGCAGACAAAACGATAAACAAGAGCGATGTACCGAAATCCGGTGCATCGCTCTTGTTTATTATATTTGAATATTATCTTTATGGGGCGGAATCTGATCTCTATAAATACCTTGCAGGCGTGTAATGGCTTGTCCTTTTTCTGAAAGAGCTTCAAAAACAGGAATCGAGCCGATGACATTCTCACATAGCCAATCCATCCGAAGAATCTGTTCGGCGGTAAATTGCTTTGTACCATCATTACGAACTGTAGCATCCTGTGAAAGAATTCTTCTGTTAAAAGGATCTACTGTCCCTTCCTTCAGGCCGACCTTCAGAAGGTTTGCCAGCGCCTTTGTACCTTCCGGGATCTTTTCTGTCCATTGCAGACCGACCACGCCGCTTGCAATTCCCCACCAATAATTGACCGCATGATCTTCCCGTTTACCAAATACAGAGGAATCCCCTTCCTTACTGAGAAAACTTCTCGTGATCTGGACATAGAAGGCACCCCAATCCCAGTAAGGGGACGCGATTCGTTCACTCGCACCATTATCCAATAACCTAAATGTGCCCCACTGTCCTTCCTTGCAGGTCTGTTGAGGAATGTCCAGAGCGGAAATGATCTCAATATTCTGTTCCTGCAGTTCTTTTACCGGGTTACTTTCTGTACAGGACCACTTCAGGTGGATTCTGGCATTGGGATTTGTAAGCTGCGCACCAAGAGCAAAAGCATTGATACCTGCAGGAACACCGTAGATCGGATAGCTCGCAATATAGCCGATATCATTTCTCCGGGTCAGTGCACCGGCGATAGCACCGGAAATGAATTTACCCTCATATATCCGGCTGTAATAGGTACGGACATCCGAATAGGGCATATATACAGAACAGTTAAATATCTTGACTTCCGGATGACGTGCTGCGACTCTTCTGCAGGCTTTTATCATGGGCGCTGTTGTAGTGAAAATGAGCTCCGCACCGTTCTTAATTGCAATCTCCATGGCCTTTTCCGCCATCTCACCGGTTCCCACCCCGGAATAACGCTGTACAACCACCTGCTCTCCCATGGTTTTCTCCAAATATAAGCTACCCTCCTCATGGGCAAGAATCCAGTTACTGTGTTCCGGCTTCATTTCATGAACGAAGGCAACATTCAGATAAGAAGGCATCAGGGAAAACATGCGCCGGTTTCGATATTCCTTACCTTCCAGAGACACATCCCTCGTATGCACTTCAATATGCGTTTCGATGCCTTTGGATTTCAAATCCGGCCAAAGCGCCTCCATACTTCTGGTCAGTTCATGCGCAGACATCTCTCTGATCTTACCAAATGGATATACCTTCAGCCATGCCAGCATAGCATCAGCAATCGGGATCTCCAGTTCGCCGCCACCAAGCTTATGAAATGCTTCCGAGAAGAAACAGTAACCGGAAAGGAATCGACGTTGCTCTTCTTCTGTCCATATATGCTCCGGTTCATACCCCATGGCTGCCTGAAACTTTACAAAGGAATCCGGCTGGGTAAAATAGATCTGATACAGCTTCGTCAGTGGATAGTACCCAAGAAAGGCTTTGTATGCCACAACTTCTTTTGACATGGACTCTCCGGGCAGGATCCGGATCACATTTCCGGGAATAGAAGCCGCTCCGAAGTACTTCAGAACACTTACGCGCTTATTACCCTCCTGGACATAAAATCTGCCTAAAAATTCGTAGCAGGAAATTGGATCACGGATACCGGCATCACTTAAATGGGCATTGCAGAGATTCCTCCATTTCAGGCCGAACTCACTGTCCTCAGAAAGCAGGGGCATGAAGTTTGCGGCAAATGCGTGGGTTCTGCCTTTCGTTTTGGTACCGACGATCTTATCGATGGGAATATCGATAAGACCCAGATTCACTTCACCAGCCGTCATATAGTCAGGAAGGATCTCATCCAGGATCTGTAGATAAGGATAGCTGCCACTCTGTACACGCTGGCGTTGCTCTTTATGCGCCGCTTTGAAAGCCTGCTGGTAATGCTCTTTACACTCAGCGAAATTGTTGTTCATAGTTACCCTCCCATTGTCATCAGTTTTTTACCTTGATTAGATGATGTCACAAACGAAACAGCAAGTCAATAGTTCCAACCCAGTTCGATCATTTCGTCCATACATCAGAAAAGAAAGTGTATGCGTCTTGAATCGTTTTTTGCACGGAATAAAACCCGTAAATGATTTTGTGCTTATTTTGAATGATTATGTCCATTCCATTGAGCAATCGGATTTTGTACAATGATAACATAAAGAAAACCATCACCGAAACAGAACAGGAGGATCTATATGGTCGACAAACGGTATTTGACCTGGAAAAACAAAATCGGATACGGTGCCGGTGATGTAGCCGGAAATATGGTTTATGCACTTCTATCCACCTTCATGATGTTCTATCTCACCGACACGGTTGGCATGGACATGGGCATCGTTGGCATTCTGATGGCCGTCAGCAAGTTGCTTGATGCTGCAACCGATCTTCTCTTTGGCAATCTGTTGGATCGGACCGCTACACGCTTCGGTAAAGCGCGACCCTGGATGCTGCTTGGTTACCTCGGCTGCGCGGTCATGCTGGCTGCTGTGTTTATGGTTCCTGTACATTGGGGCGAGACTGCTAAATATGTATATTTCTTTATCACCTACACACTGCTCAACGCAATCTTCTTTACGGTTAACAACATTGCATACGCAACACTGACTGCTCTGATCACAAAAAACACTTCTGAGCGGGTGCAGCTTGGAACCATGCGCTATATGTTCGCATTTGCCGCAACGATGATTCTTCAAACTATCACGATCGATCTTGTTTCCTGTCTTGGCGGAGGAGCTGAGGGATGGAAGGCGGCTGCCATCCTTTATGCTGGAATCGGTCTGGCCGTAAATACAGTTTCATGTCTGTGCGTCAAGGAGCTGCCTGCAGAGGAGCTTTATAAAACCGATCTGATGGATTACCCGCAACCAGACAAGGCGGTTTCCGTCTGGGAAGGATTCCAACTGCTCTTCTCAAACAGATATTATCTTATGATCTGCGGTATCTACCTGATGTCCCAGCTGTGCCAGTCCTCCCTGAACATGGGCGTGTACTACATGAAGTATGCTCTGGGAGATGAATCTCTGCTGAAATCTTTTTCCCTATATACAAACATCCCCCTGATCCTTGGTTTGCTCCTCACACCCATTCTGGTTAGAAAGCTTCGCGGAATGTACAAGTTGAATCTCGTCGGTTATGCGCTGGCTTCTATGGGTAGACTTGGTGTGGTTATCAGTGCCTATTGCGGTAACATTCCTATGATGCTCCTATTTACTGGTATCAGTGCCATTGGCACGAGTCCGCTGCAAGGTGGAATGAATGCATTGATCGCTTCCTGTTGTGAATATACATTCCTGACTCAGCAAAAACGCATCGACGGAACCATGTATTCCTGTTCCTCCTTTGGCATCAAAGTCGGTGCCAGCCTTGGCGCCGCAATCTGCGGCTGGGTGATGTCTGCATCTGGCTATGTGGAGAACGCATCCACACAAACTGCTTCCTCACTAATTATGCTCCACATTTTATATCTGTGGGCACCTCTCATTTTGACCATCGCAATTTCTCTTCTTCTGACTCATCTGAATGTAGAAAAGGCAAATGCTAAGGTTCTGGCATCCAAACTTAACCAATATGCCAGCAATAGCACATTTTTTACTGCGTGATTCAAAGATTCATCTTAAGCAAAAAGCAGGGTCAGTAAAAGGAATCACCTGGCGATACCTTCCTATTCTGTAAATGTAAGCGGTGGTGTCATAACGACCCATCCTCAGCGCAGATGTGGAGTAAGCTGCAAGAATATAGCAGTCATCGTATCCGGCAGATGCCTGGGCATGGTTGATAAGGGCATCCATAGACAGGTCGTAGTCATAACCACCGTCCAGGGTAAACACTTCCACCCGGGTCAGGGATTGGTCATATCCTGCATCGATCACCGCAGAAACCACTTCGGACATATCCGAATAGGAAGATTCCAGAGTGGTACCCTCAGCTGAAGGTGTAAACTAAAGGTAGACACACGGGTTCTTTTCCGTATGTCTACCTTTAGTTTACACCTTCAGAAAGCAAGTGCTTTCCAAGGTTTTTCCTATCCTTTCTCCTGATGCAAAAATCTCCTTGCTTTTCATCGGAAAGTCCGCTATTCTTATTGTAAATACTTGTCAATCTCACAGCGAGGAATTTCTATGAACCATGCCGCCATTCGTCACGAGGCCACACAGGCCTATTGTTTTTGTCTGGAACCCGGAAGATTCCTCTTCCGCCTGCAGACTGGAAAAGACGATCTGCGCTACGCAATTTCTGGGCAATCTGGGTTTTCAGAGGGGCAATACCCATAGTGCGGCCTATCCCCTGCTGTGGAACCTGATCGGCAACCATGACACCGCACGGATTCTCCACCTGTGCGGCGAAGATAAATGCAGGCAGAAACTGGCTGCACTGTTTTTCAGGAAGCGGTGGATGAAGCAGGCTTTATCCGCATAACAAGAAAGCGCGGCGATCAGGAATTGACGTTGCTTTTCTGCGCAAAGCATGCGCGTGTTAATCTTCCTGCGTTGACCGGCAAAACGGATCTTTTGAACGGGAGCGTGTTTGACGGTGAAATGCGCGGCATCGGCGCGATGGTGCTGGCGTAAAACCATTGGCAGGTCTCAATTCGACAATCTTGAAAATATTGTTTTATTTTCAAATTTTGCACAATTTGTTACAATTATCTTCCAGATATTCTTGAATTTTTGTCCGAACTGTTGTATGATACAGTTTAGTGATACATAAGAACCAATTTTGATTATTATTAGGAGGAAATCCCCATGATCACTTGGAAAAACATGGACACTCTGGCATCCTACGAAGCACTGAGGGCTACCAAGCCCATCAATCTGGCAGCCGCTATGAGCGGTGAAAACGGTGCTGAGCGCGTCAAGAACTACACCGTTCCCATGGGCGCAGGTCTGGCTTTCAACTACGGCGCAAGACCCGTCGATGAGGATATCCTGAAGGCTCTGGCAGCTTTTGCCAAGGAGCAGCAGTTGATTGAAAAGTACGCCGCTCTGTACAACGGCGAAGTCATCAACACTGGTGAGAAGCGCCGCGTGCTGCATCAGCTGACCCGCGGCCAGTTGGGCGGTGATGTCATTGCTGACGGTGTCAACAAGCGGGAGTTCTATGTTGGCGAGCAGAACAAGATCGCTGCCTTTGCAAACAAAGTACACAACGGCGAGCTGACCAACGCTGCCGGTGAGAAGTTCACCACCGTCGTACAGATCGGTATCGGCGGCTCCGATCTGGGTCCCCGCGCCATGTATCTGGCTCTGGAGAACTGGGCAAAGGTCAACAACACGCTGAAGATGAAGGCTGAATTCATCTCCAACGTCGATCCTGACGATGCAGCAGGCGTTCTGAGCAAAATCGATGTGGCTCACTCCATTTTCGTTCTGGTTTCCAAGTCCGGCACCACACTGGAGACCCTGACCAATGAGTCTTTCGTTAAGGACGCTCTGGTCAAGGCCGGCCTGAATCCCTCCAACCACATGATCGCTGTGACCTCCGAGACCTCCCCCCTTGCAAAGTCTGCTGATTATCTGGCCGCTTTCTTCATGGACGACTACATCGGCGGCCGTTACTCCTCCACCTCCGGTGTCGGCGGTGCAGTCCTGTCTCTGGCCTTCGGCCCTGAGATCTTCGCCCGTTTCCTGAACGGTGCCGCTGAGGCTGACGTTCTGGCTAAGAACGCGGATCTGCTGGCTAACCCCGCCATGCTGGATGCTCTGATCGGCGTTTATGAGCGCAACATTCTGGGCTACCCCTGCACCGCAGTTCTGCCCTACTCCCAGGCGCTGTCCCGCTTCCCTGCACACCTGCAGCAGCTGGATATGGAATCCAACGGCAAGTCCGTCAACCGCTTCGGCGAGCCCGTGAATTATGCCACCGGCCCCGTTATCTTTGGCGAGCCCGGCACCAATGGCCAGCACTCCTTCTATCAGCTGCTCCATCAGGGCACTGACATTACACCTTTGCAGTTCGTCGGCTTCAAGAACAGCCAGATGGGTTCCGATGTGATCATCGAAGGTTCCACCAGCCAGCAGAAGCTGTGCGCCAACGTGGCAGCTCAGATCGTGGCATTTGCCTGCGGCAAGGATGACGAAAACCTGAACAAGAAATTTGAAGGCGGCCGCCCCTCCTCCATCATCATCGGCGAAAAGCTGACCCCCGAGGCTCTGGGTGCGCTGCTGGCTCACTTCGAGAACAAGGTCATGTATCAGGGCTTCGCGTGGAACCTGAACAGCTTTGACCAGGAAGGCGTTCAGCTGGGCAAGGTTCTGGCAAAGAAGGTTCTGGCTCACAATACCGACGGTGCTCTGAAGGTCTATTCCGATCTGTTGAACATCTGATCGTTACATGTAAATCTGCCCCCCGGTTTTCAAAACCGGGGGGCTTTTTTACAAAATTGACCGCTAACGATCCGTTAGCGGTCAAACAGGTTTTCAGTTTTAGGCAGATCGTAGAAGGAGCCAAGGTCATCCATACCAACCAGCGCTGCGCCCATCTGTTCCAGTTGCAGCATTGCTGCGCTGCCGTCACGGAAGCAATAAACGTCGCTCCAGTGATTTTGCAGGTTTTTTACCGTGCCGCTCCACGTGCCGCCGGTCTGCAAAGTAGACTGCGCCACGAAGGTTTTTAAACCCAGCGCGTGGATGACACGGTTACGGCTGTGGGCGCGAATGGAGGAGAATGCTTCCGAGAAACCATCTTCGCTGACATACAGCACATTTTCCCGCATTTTCTGCCTGCAAAGTTCGTCCGCCACCACGCTGATGACCTGTCCGCCGGCTGCAAGGCAGCTTTCCTGCGCCGCGCGGTCTGCCCCCCGGGCATTGCCGGAAACCAGCACATAGCCCTGCAGCGCCGCCTGACGGCCAACTTCCTCAGCAAAGCTGCGGTTTTCCTCCAGCAGATCGCGACTGCCCACCAGCGATACCGCCGGCTGCGCAAGAAGGGAACCATCCCCCTTCACCCACAGGCAGCCTGGGCTGTCCAGCCCCAACCGTTTTCGCAAAAGCAGCGGGTAGCCCGCGCTGATGCGGGTAAGTGGAACACAATGTACCTGTTCTGCCCGCTTCAGATAATGATCCAGCAAGGCATCCTCTGACAGCAGCTTCAGGATGTGTGCTGCCAGATCGGAGGCATAACCAAGGGCAGTCAGGTCAGCTGCATCCAGCTCCCGGTCCGGTTCGGGGTTGTCCATGCTCTGCATTCTGCGCAGCAGCGTACGTAGCTGGGGTACAGTCAGTGGTTTGCGGGCAGGATCGCCCAGATGGGAGCTCAGCAGCAAAAAGCCCCGCTCCGCCGCTCTCAACGGAATCTCCTTTTCGGCTGCACAGGTGTCTTGACTTCTTCCCCGGTCAAACTACCGTCAGGATTCAGCACCATGGGCTTGACGGTATAGTTGGAATATTTCGCAATTTCATCCAGCTTGGCCTTTTCGGGGAAGCTGCCAATGACCGTCCATGCAACACCTTTGCGCTTGGCGCGGCCGGTACGGCCAATGCGGTGGACATAGTACTCATTTTCATCGGGCACATCGAAATTGATGACGCAGTCCACATCGTCCACGTCAATGCCGCGGGAGGCAACGTCGGTAGCAATCAGAACCGCCAGCTTGCCATCGCGGTATTTCTGCATGGTCTTTTCCCGCAGGCTCTGCTTGATATCGCCATGGATGCATTCGCAGTCCAGCCCTGCCCGCTGGAAATCATCGCACAGGCGCTGGCACATGACCTTGGTATTACAGAAGATCATGACGCGCTCGTAACCCTGTGTTTTGATAAGCCGCAGAGTGGTCTCTGCTTTTTCCAGGGGTGTGACGGTCATGCAGAACTGGTCGATATCCGGACGGTCTTCCTGCTTGGGTTCGACGGTGATCTCCGCCTCATCGCGCTGGTACATCCAGGAAACAGTCATGACCTCCTGGGAAATGGTTGCAGAGAACAGACCCAGATTCTTACGGTTCTTGACCTTTTCGATGATTCTGGTCACATCCTTGAAAAAGCCCATATCCAGCATGCGGTCAGCTTCGTCCAGCACCACGGTCTGGATCTTGTCCAGACGGATGGTTTTGCGGTTATAGTGGTCCATCAAACGGCCGGGGGTCGCCACTACGATCTGAGGCTTCTTCTCCAGCGCCCTGATCTGGCTGCCGATGCCGGTGCCGCCGTAAAGGACGGCCACACGGATGCCCTTATAGTAGGTCAGAAGGCCACGCAGCTCGTCGCCAATCTGGATGGCAAGTTCCCGGGTAGGCGCAAGGATCAGACCCTGCACCGCGTCATTTTCCGCGTCGATATGCTCGATCATGGGGATGCCAAAGGCAAAGGTCTTGCCGGTTCCGGTGGGTGCCTTGGCAATCACATCGCGCCACTGTAAAAACAAGGGTATGGCCTCAGCCTGAATGGTAGTCGGCCAGCCGTAGCCCTTTTTCTCCAAGGCTTTCAGCATGGCATCACTAAGACCCAGATCCCGAAAGGTAATGTTGCTTTCCATATATTTCTTCCTCTACATCTGTTTTCATAATCTATACTATTTTAGCAGATTTCCGCAGAATATGCAACAGGACAAATTTCAGTTTATCGCTCTGTTGAGTGCAGTAAGAAAGAGAGTGTCATTGTGAGGAGCGCGAAGCGCGACGTGGCAATCTCCTGCTTCTATGCATCGATAAGCAGTGCAGAAACAAACATTGTACCGGGAGATTCCCACGTCGGCCTTTCAGGCCTCCTCGGAATGACAGTGGTTTTCGATGGTTTCCGCGCCGATTTTGCTG
>JAFYLN010000206.1 GCA_017537045.1 Oscillospiraceae bacterium
GGACAGTTCGTCTTTATTCTCCCTGGTAAAGACCTTGACGTCTACTACGACGCCGCCTTCACCGTGGGGGACTTTAAGGGAAGTATCCCTGACTTCGCGAGCCTTTTCGCCGAAGATGGCGCGCAGCAGTCTTTCCTCGGGGGTCAGTTCGGTTTCGCCCTTGGGAGTAACCTTACCAACCAGGTAATCACCGGAGTGAACCTCGGCACCGATGCGGATGATGCCGTTCTCGTCCAGATCCTTCAGGGTGTCCTCACCGACGTTGGGGATATCGCGGGTGATTTCTTCAGGTCCAAGCTTGGTGTCGCGGGCTTCGGTCTCATGCTCCTCGATGTGGATGGAGGTGAAGACATCCTCGCGAACCAGACGCTCGTTCAGCAGAATGGCGTCCTCGTAGTTATAGCCTTCCCAGTTGACGAAGCCGATCAGGACGTTCTTGCCCAGTGCGATCTCGCCGCCGGAGCAGGAGGGGCCGTCTGCAATGATCTGCTCAAACCCGACACGCTCACCAACGGTAACGATGGGACGCTGGTTGATGCAGGTGCCTGCATTGGAGCGGGCGAACTTGGTCAGCTGGTAGTGCTTGATCTCACCGTCGTCATACTTGACAGTGATCTGGGTTGCGGAAACCGCAGTAACCGTACCGCCCTTTTCAGCCTTGATGCAGACTTCACTGTCCACAGCAGCCTTGTGCTCGATGCCTGTAGCGACAACGGGAGGCTCGGTGGTCAGCAGAGGCACGGCCTGACGCTGCATGTTTGCACCCATCAGCGCACGGTTTGCGTCGTCGTTCTGCAGGAAGGGAATGAAAGAGGTTGCGATGGAGATCATCATTCTGGGAGACACGTCGATATAGTCGATCATGGTGCGGTCCACTTCGATGATCTCATTACGGTGACGGCAGGTGATACGGGCGCGTGCCAGGCAGCCGTTCTCGTCCAGAGGCTCGTTTGCCTGACCAACATAGAAATCATCTTCCACGTCAGCAGTCATGTACTCCACGGTCTCGGTGACGCGGCCGGTAGCCTTGTCGACCTTGCGGTAGGGAGCTTCCACGAAGCCATACTCATTGATCTTGGCAAATGTTGCCAGATAGTTGATCAGGCCGATGTTGGGACCTTCAGGGGTCTCGATGGGGCACATGCGGCCATAGTGGGTATAGTGAATGTCTCGAACATCGAAGGATGCTCTATCGCGGCTCAGACCGCCGGGACCCAGTGCGGACAGGCGGCGCTTGTGGGTCAGCTCGGCCAGAGGGTTATTCTGATCCATGAACTGGCTCAGGGGGGAGGAGCCGAAGAACTCCTTGATGACAGCAGTCACGGGGCGGATGTTGATCAGGCTCTGGGGCGTAACAGCATCCAGATCCTGTACGGTCATACGCTCGCGGATGACGCGGTCCAGACGGGAGAAGCCGATGCGGAACTGGTTCTGCAGCAGCTCACCGACGCAGCGCAGGCGGCGGTTGCCCAGGTGGTCAATATCGTCATGGATGCCGACACCCATTGCAACGCAGTTCAGGTAGTTAATGGATGCCAGAATGTCATCGACGATGATGTGCTTGGGGATCAGGTCATCCATGCGCTCGATGATGGCATCTTCCCAGGCTTCCAGAGAAGCGTCCTTCAGCTCGTCCAACATTTCCTTCAGGACAGAGAAACGAACCTTCTCACGGATGCCGAACTGGGCAGGATCAAAGGAGACAAAGTTCTCCATCCGAACCATGTCGTTGGAGAAGACCTTGACGCGGCTGTCGCCGACCTTCAGTACAGCCTCGTTGACACCCTTGTCGGACAGTTCATGTGCCTTGGCACGGGAGATGAACTCACCGGGCATGACCAGGATCTCACCGGTCATAGGATCGGCAATGGGCTCGGCAGCTTCCTGACCGGACAGGCGGCTCCAGATGTCCATCTTCTTGTTGAACTTGTAGCGGCCAACCTTGGAAACATCGTAGCGGTGTGCGTCGAAAAGCAAGCCTTCCAGATGTGCACTGGCGGTTTCAACCGTGGGAGGTTCACCGGGACGCAGACGGCGGTAGATCTCCAGCAGAGACTCCTCGCGGGTCTTGCAGGGATCCTTTTCGATGGTGGCAAGAATACGCTCGTCCTCGCCAAACATTGCCTTGATCTGCTCGTCGGTGTTCACACCCATAGCACGGATCAGGCAGGTAACAGGCAGCTTGCGGTTCTTGTCGATACGAACCCAGAACACATTGGAGTTGTCGGTCTCATACTCCAGCCATGCGCCGCGGTAAGGAATGACGGTAGCAGTATAGGTGTGCTGGTCAGCCTTGTCCACCTCGTGGCCGTAGTACATGCCGGGGGAACGAACGATCTGGGAAATGATGACACGCTCTGCACCGTTGATGACGAAAGTGCCGCCGTTGGTCATCACAGGGAAATCGCCCATGAAGATTTCCTGTTCCTTGATTTCATCGGTTTCGGTGTTGCGCAGGCGCACACGAACCTTGATGGGCTTGGCATAGGTAGCATCCCGTTCCTTGCACTCCTCGATGGTGTACTTGGGCTTGTCTTCCATGGTGTAATCCAGGAAGCTAAGCTCCAGCTTACCGGAGAAGTCGGTAATGGTACCTACGTCCTTGAAGACTTCCCGCAGACCTTCTTCCAAAAACCACTGATAGGAATCCTTCTGGATCTTCAGCATATTGGGGATCTGGAGGATCTCTTCGTACTTCGCGTAAGACTTACGCATGGTCTTGCCGAACATTACGTCCTTGACCATTGCCATATGGATCATCACAGCCTTTCTTTCGAATGATGTGTTTTTGATACGCTTGGCGCAGTTGTCAATTTTGGCTAACTTTCTTCTTGACAACCGCTCCCAACTGTGGTAGTATAATCATGTTGGAACGAATGCCCACAGATGGGCATACTATCACAGTATGGAATAACATCATACCATATCCATTGGGTGTTTGTCAATGGATATTTTTCATTTTCAGAGGCTTTCGGCCTCTTTTTTTGCGCCTTTTTCACAGAAATTTCTGCCGCGCCGCCGCAGTCCCTGCTCTATTCTTGTGCAACATGTAAAATTACCCTGTATTTGGACGATGACGTTCCTTGACTTTGCCTTTGTGTTGTGATACATTTGACGCATATTTGTTCGGAAAACGTTAAATCAGGAGGAAAAACTGTGAAAAAAGGTAATGCCGCCGCGCTTCTTCCCATCGGCGTATTTCTTGTAATCTATCTGGGACTGGGGCTTATTTTTGAATATGCACTGCTGATCCCCATGGGCTTCTACAACATTCCCATCGTCGTTGCTTTTCTGGTCGCCATTCTCACTGCCTGCCTGCAGAACCGCAGTGTATCTTTTGAGGAAAAGCTGGAACTGATGGCCCGGGGTGTGGGCGATAAAAACATCATCACCATGCTGCTGATCTTTATGGCTTCCGGTATTTTTGTGGGCGTGGTCGGCCGCAGCAGCGCCCAGAGCGTTGCCTATTTTATGCTGGATCTGATTCCGGCGCGGTTTGCCGTCATCGTGGTCTTTATTGCATCCTGCTTTATCTCCACTGCCATGGGCACCTCCGTCGGTACCATTACCCTGCTGACCCCCATTGCCGTTGAAGTGGCGCAAACAGCAGGCCTGTCCGCTGCACTGTGCATCGCCTCTGTCGTCGGCGGCTCCATGTTTGGTGACAATCTTTCTTTCATTTCCGACACCACCATTGCCGCCTGCAACGGTCAGGGCTGTGCCATGAAGGACAAATTCCTTGGTAATTTTTTCATTGCACTGCCTGCCGCTGTGCTTTCTCTTCTGCTGATTCTCGGCTGCACCGAAATCCAGAATGAAGCTGTCAGTTTCTCCAAAGACTACAATCTGCTGCAGCTCCTGCCCTATCTGATCGTCATGGCCGGCGGCATCGCAGGCATCAATGTTTTTGTTGTACTGATCGCAGGCATTGTTTCCGGTTCTGCGATCATGCTGATAACCGGACAGGCTGCCCCCACAGAGCTTCTGGCAAATATGGGAAGCGGTGCCTCCGGTATGTTCGAGACCAGCATGGTAGCCATTCTGGTTGCCGCTTTGTGTCAGCTCATTAAGGCATACGGCGGTTTTGACGCGCTGCTGTACTGGATCCACAGGATTTTCAAAGGTCAAAAGGGCGGTCAGTTGGGTATCGGCCTGCTGGTCGGTGCCATGGATATTGCAACTGCCAATAATACGGTTGCCATCGTCATCGCCAATCCCATTGCCAGCCAGATGCGTCAGGAATACGGTATCAGCAGCAAGCGCACCGCCTGCCTGCTGGATACCTTTTCCTGTATCTTTCAGGGTGTGATTCCCTATGGTGCCCAGATGCTGGTGGCCATCTCCACTGCAGCGAACATGGGCTGTGCCATTTCTGCTTTTCAGATCATGCGTTACCTCTTCTACCCTTACCTGCTGCTGGCCACATCCCTGTTTGCTATTTATATTGTAAAGGAAAAGCAGCAGTGACCATGCTGTCATTCTGCCAGTCAAAAGACCGCATCACCCGTTATCCGGTGATGCGGTCTTTTAATATGCTGCAGTTATTTTGCTTCTCTTTGCTTATCCAGCCGGTAGTTGCAGATGTACAGAGCCAGATCTGCCGCCACCATGGTGAAGTTCAGAACATAAAAGAACAGCACATACCACTTGCAGCTGGGTGCCATCAGTTTGCCGGTAATGCCGCAGACGTAGCCGCCGAGGATCAGAAGCAAGAATGCAAGGCTCTTGCCCTTGGTGGTTCTGACCTTATAGGACTTAATCACATTCATCGGCCAGGAGCATCCAAATGCCACGATCATACACACTTCCATCAGTTCATAAAATTCCATTTCTATTTCTCCTTTTCCGCATCCGGGTACGTTTTTTTGCTTTTGCAAGTTCCGCCTGCTTTCAGGTAATATCTTAGCTTATTGCCGCATCAAATGCAACAATCCTTTTTGCATTCCGGCGGTAATTTTACAACAGCCCCAGATTTTTCAAGAGGAAAACAAGAGCAAACATGGTCACTACTGACACCAGTGTGGTGATACACACCAGTTGCCCCGCCAAAGAGCCATCCGCATCCATGGCAACCGCCATGGGATAGGAAGAAATAGCCGTAGGCGAAGAAAAAAAGATCATCAACGCACAGAGTGATTCTCTTCGAAAACCCAGCGCAACAACAACCGGCAGAAATAGCAGCGGCAGCAGGATCATCCGCAGGATAACACCAACCAGCATCGGATAGCGGTTATTCCGCAGTTCTCCTACATTCAGGCTGACACCCAGAGAAAGGAAACTGATTGCCGTTGCAGTACCTGCCAAACTTTCCACCACGGAAACTACCACTTCCGGCAGGTTGATATCCAGAAGCTTAATACTCAGTGCCAGAATCGCGGAAATCACAAGCGGGTTCGACAGCACCGAGCGGGCAAGCTGCTTGACAGAGGCTTTCTGATTTCTCGCCATCTCCAGCAGCACTACGCTCAGCGCACTGGTTCCCGGCACCACAATGGAGCCCAGCAGTGCCGTTAAGCCGGCATTTCCTGCGCCATAAATGGATTCTGTAACCGCAACACCAAACAGAACATAGTTACAGCGAAAAACTGCCTGTCCCACCGATGCCGCCTGTTTTGGATCCTTCACAAGATACCGGGGCACAACCACCGCAAAGGCAAAAACCACGAGCATACCCACGATGATGCACGCAAGCTCTTTCGGATAGGAATTGGCGGAAAAATCAATATTGTAGATATTTTTAAACAGCAGGCAGGGCATCAGCACCTTGAAAATCAGCCTGTTCAGCGGACCCATATCCTCCCGCCTGACAACACCGGCTGCTCTTACAAAGCTGCCCACGCCCATGGTGATAGCCATGGGCAGCACGACCCGCAATGCAACTAACAAACTGCCAAGCATATCTTTTCAACCTTTCTGCGCTCCGGTGCTCCGGAGCCGATTCTTTCAGCGCACAGTCAGCAGATGCTTCTTTTCCTGCCAGAAGCGCAGCAGTTCTTCCCTGTCAGGAACAGATTGTGCCGCACCCGGCTTCTGAATTGCCATGGCGCTGGCGCAGGTCGCCTGCTGCAGTGCCTCCACCGTACCGGCGCCGCCGGTTATGCCTGCCAGAAAATAGCCGAGGAAGGTATCGCCTGCTGCGGTGGTATCCACCACATTTTCGATTTTCAGGGCGTTCATCCGGATGTTCTCCTGTCCCCTGCGCAGCCACACGCCGTCACTGCCGAGGGTCAGCAGGATACCGCTGTCAGGATATTTGATGCAGAGGTTCTCCATAGTTTCTTCAACGCTTCCGCCGCCTGCCAGTGCGGCGCCTTCAATCTCATTGACCACGATCCAAGTGAGCTTGCTCAGATCGTATCCTGCGACCTCCGGTCCCATGGGTGCAATGTTCATGGCGATTGGGATATGCTTTTCATAGGCCAGGTCAATGATTAAATCAATGTTATTGATTTCGTTCTGCAGCAGGATCATATCTCCAGCACTGCAAAAAGCGATAACCTGACGGATATAATCTTCCGTCAGTGCCTGATTGGAGCCGCCGTAAAGCAGGATGCAGTTCTGTCCGCTGCCAGACACCTGAATGATGGCATGTCCGTTCTGAATATCCGTGCGCTGCTGCATCAGGTGGATGTCCACGCCGTACTTTTCCAGCGTCTGCACCAGCATTTCTCCACCGGCACCGTAAACGCCCGCATGGCGCACATTGCAGCCGGCTTTTGCCAGCGCAATAGACTGATTCAGACCCTTGCCTCCTGCATTAACCTCCAGACTGAGGCTGGATTTGGTTTCACCGGGAAGCAGAAACTGATCGACACGGTAGACATAGTCCAGATTCAAAGATCCGATATTGATGATGCTCATAACCAAAATCCTCTCTGTGTTTATTTTGTCAGATTGTTCATTCTGTACTTTCTGGGCGGCACACCGACACGCTTGGAAAATACCTGGCTGAAATAGTGGTAGTCGTTGAAACCAACCTTTTCGGCGATTTCTGCGATTTTTGCATTACCGCCCTTGAGTTCATACTTGGCAATCAGCAGCCGGTAGTCATTGATATAGTTGCACAGGTTCGTGCCCGTTTCCTTTTTGAAAAGCTCCGAAAGATAGCTGGTGTGCAGATGGATCTGCGCTGCGACCACGGACAGGTTCAGTGACGTGCTGTAGTTATCTGCCACAAAGTGCATGATCTTCTGCACATAGGGATGAAACTCCCCCTGTCTTCTGATCAGCTGCTCCACATACAGCGTCTGATCCTCATGGGGCAGATTCTGCACAACCTCCTCCGATGGACGCTCGCCGCAGGCTTCGCTGTAAGCAAGCAGCAGTTCTGACAAAGACTGGTGCACAAAGGAAAATCCCGTCTGGTAGGCCTCGGTATCCCCTTCTGTCTGCAATGTTTCCAGAATACCATCCAGCCGGTCGTCGGCAGCCAGCAGAATCGCCACGATGCCGCTCTTTAAATAAATCATAAACCGGTCCTTGGTAAGCGGCATATAGGTCTGCAATTTATCGGAGATCATGCGCTGTGCTTCCTTGATGTTTTCCGACTTCAAAGGCTCGTTGCTGCGGTAGGTATACTGGATCATCAAAAAGGGAGAATCCCGCATTTCCAGTTCCCGCAAATGCTTTGCGCACTGCTCCGGTTCAGCCGATTCCGTGCCGAACAGAACACTTGCAAAGTATTTTTCCCGGATCTTATGCAGATTCTGCCGAACCGTTTCCTTTGCCCGCAGATCCTTCTGCTTTTGCAGCGCCTCAGTTTGTACATTATTTAAAATCAGGCTGACCTTTTGAATGTCAATGGGTTTGAGCAGATATTCATAGACCTGCAGCCGGAGCGCCTGCTGGGCAAAGGAGAATTCTGCGTAGCCGGAGATGATGACCACCTGCATCTGTGAGCCTTTATCGCGGATCAGGCTCAGAAGCTCCAGCCCGCTCATGGCAGGAAGCTGGATATCCAGAAACATCAGCTCCGTTTCCCAGAAGCAGGGATCCTGAAGCGCTTCTTCCGCCGTTGCCGCCGATTTTGGCTGCGGCCAGTCCGGCTTTTCATGGGCAATAAAATGCATCAGGCCGCGGCGGATCTTCGGTTCGTCATCTATTACATATACTTTCATGATCGGGTTCTCCCTTAAGCTTCGGAGTATGGCAGAATCAGACGGATAATCGTTCCCTTCGGCTGCATGTCCAGCATGGAAAGGCCATAATCAGAACCATAATACAGCTGAATCCGTTCGTATACGTTTTTCAGGCCGATATGGGTACTGGCAACCTCCTGATTGTGGAAGGATCTCTTGATTTTTTCCTTTACTTCGTCCGGTATGCTGGGGCCATCATTGGATATATCGATAACAGTCCGGCCATCGTGCACATAGCAGTGCACCTCCAGTTTGCTGCTGGCAGCCTGCTTTTCCACGCCATGGATCACCGCATTTTCCACAATGGGCTGCAGCAGAAACCGCGGGATCTTGTAATCGCAAAGTTCCGGCTCCACGTAGATAGAATAATTCAGACGGCTTTCAAAACGCTTCTGGCTGATGGAGAGGTAACGTCTGATGACCTCGATCTCCTCGTGCAGCGGCACGGTATCCGAGGATTCATTGATGCTGTAGCGCAGAATGTACCCCAGATCCGTGATGATATGGCTCGTCTCATATTGTTCGTTTTCCAGCAGCATCCAGTTGACGCTGTCAAGAATATTATAAAGGAAATGGGGAGAAAGCTGGCCGCGCAGAACCTTCAGACGGCTGATGGTCAGCAGTGCCTCCTGATTGCTGGAAAATTTCAGAAGTTCTTCATATTTATCCAGCGTTTCATTCAGCGATGTGCCAAACAAATCAAAGGTACTGTCGCCTATGGACGGCACACGCACGGTCAGATTGCCGCCCTTGATCTCATCCATGGTCACCAGCATCGGTTTCAGATTGTACAGCAGCCTTGCGGCAAAGAAATTTGTCAAAGCAACGCAGACAAAGGGCAGTGCCAGCAGGGGGATCAGCAGTTGCCATGTCAGCTTCAGTTCCTTGATGACCGAGCTTCTCGGTGTCAGACTGATCAGATGCCAGCCGGTTTTTTCACTTTCCAGCATGGAAAGCAAATACTGTGTACCGCAAAGGGAAACACTTTCTCTGGATGGATTCAGCTCCGCCGTCAGCAGCTCCGCTTCCAATTCGCTGCTGATATTTCTATTGGAAGTAATAATCCGGTTGGACTGATCCAGCACAATGATCATCTGATGCTCGTCGATGTGCTGGTTATTAAGGCATGCGCGGATCGCCGTATTTCTCACAAAGAGGCTTACAATGCCGATGCAGCGGGTATTGCTGGCATCGTACATGGCAGAGGCGCAGCGAATGTACTTCGACCCTGCCTCACCGGATCCGGCCATGCCGTTATCATCCTTCTGAGAAAACCAGTACAGCGCACCGCTCTTTTTCAGAATCCGCTCCTCGTAGTCGCTTTCCATCAGGCGGAGCGTGCTGAGTGAAAGGTTATCATTGACAGTGAATGCGTAGACCGTATTATTTGGCGTTTCGATGTAGATCATGTTCAGCAGGCTGCGGTTGGTCTTCAGCGTGCCCTCCATCAGCTCACGCAGGTCGCTTCTGTCAGAGCTGCCAACATGAAGGTCATCCTTTTCCATCATGGTATTGACGCTGCTGTTGATGGCAAGGCCCAGCACCACATCTTCGGCCATGGAAAATGTATCATGGATATTTCCACGAATATCCGTCAGCACACTGTTGGAATGCGTCCGGTTATTTTCTTCGATCAGGTCGGCGCTGATAAAATACATGGCTGTATACAGGAGCAATGCCGGAATGATGCTGACCAGCAGAAACACGGCAGCCATCTGGCGCAGGGCAAATGATGTTTTATAAGAGGAATAGGGGATTCCTCCGAGTTTTGCAACAAAACGCTTCATGGCACCATACCCTCCGATCCTGCCGCTTTCTTTGGCTATTATCATAACGCAGGCGCAGGATGATTGCAAATAATTTGTGAAAACACCCAAAGATTTTATAACAAATCCGAAAAATCTTTCTATATTTCAGAAACATATTTTGTATAATATGAATTAGAAACATTCTCCAAAACATGTTTCTATGGTTGAAATTCACAAAAGAAAAGGAGACGCAAAAATGTTGAAGAAAACTTTGGCACTGTTTCTGGCAGTTCTGATGGTCGTTGGCCTGTTTGCAGGCTGCGGCAGCACACAGACTGACGAGCCCACAACCCCCGCAACCGATGCAAAGAACGAGGTTACTCCCACCGAAGAAAAGAAAGAAGAATCCGTTGAGGCTCAGAAGCCCAGTGGCACCCTGACCTGGCTGACCAACTCCACCTACGGCACCGTTCCCCAGAGCCTGGCCGATGCTTACATGGAGTACAACCCCAACGCAAAGATCGTTTGTGAAGCTTACACCCGTACTGAGCTGATGAAGGTCATCGACATCAAGATCGGTGCCGGCGACACCAGCTACGACGTGATGTTCGTCGACCAGCCCCTGATTGCTTCCTACTACTGGAAGGATTACCTGCTGCCCCTGAATGATTACTTCTCCGATGCTGAGCTGGATCTGTTCACCGAGGCTGATCTGGGTGCCGGTTATGTGGAAGGCGATCTGGAAGCACTGCCTCTGACCTCCTCCTCTCAGGTTCTGATGGTCAATCTGGATCTGCTGAAGGAAGCCGGTCTGGAACTGAGCGAAGATGTTCTGAACCTGAAGGACCGCCTGACCTGGGAAGAGATGATCGACATTGCTACCAAGTTCCAGGACAAGATGGATCCCGACCACAGCAAGGGCTACTGGGGCTTCGTGTTCGGTCAGCAGAGCAATGCTTACCAGCTGCTGGCTCTGGGCAACTCCCTGGGCGAAGTTGCAATCGCTGATGACGGTGTCACCATCGAAGGTGTTCTGAATACCGAGGGCTGGGAAAAGGCTCTGGGCTTCTATCAGGACTGCTACACCACCTACAAGGTCTCCCCCGTCGGCTCCTCCGACGATGAGATCAAGTCTCTGTTCTACAGTGGTAAGATCCTGTTCTACGTTGCAAATACCATCCGTGCCGCAGAGGCTGACTTCAATATCGCCGGCATCCTGCATCCCTACTTTGAGGGCGGCGAGGTCACCGTTCCCACCGGCAGCTGGTATCTGGGCATCAACAAGCATACCACCCAGTCTGAGCTGGCTGTAGACTTCCTGCGTTTCTGCACCGCCGGTGAAGGCGCACGTCTGTGGATGATCAACAACAACCAGGTTCCCGCCCGTGTTGACCTGCTGGCCGACATCACCGACGGCAAGGTCGAAGCATTCAACGAGTGGCCTGGCTACGCTACCACCATCGCAGCTATGGAAAACCTGTCCGGCGTCGGCTATCCCCGTCCCACTTCCTACGGCTGGGGCTCCTTCGACTCCATCTTCAGCAGCATGGTCGGCGACCTGCGCAGCGGCGCTGATGTCAAGGCATCTCTGGATGCTGCTGCAGAGCAGCTGCAGGCTGACTTCAACCAGTACAAGTAATTTCCTCTAAAGAAAAAGAATAATTCCTAGCAATAAGGCTCGGGTTTGGATAACCAAGCCCGAGCCTTCTCGAATTTTCGCCTGTGCTGCAAAGGAGTATACACTATGGCACTGAAAACGAAAAAGAATGCCCCGGCAGCCAGCGGTACACTGCCGGTGTACCGACTGTCCAGAAAAATCACACCGTATATGTTTGTTCTTCCTGCGGTCATCGTCCTGCTTTTGTTTAAAGTAGGACCTATCTGCGTCAGCATCGTAGGTAGCCTGTATAAAACCGGTGCGAAGAACATTTCCCGTTTTGTCGGCATTCAGAATTACATCAATCTTTTCCAGGATAAGATTTTCTACACTTCTCTGAAAAATACCATTGTTTTCAACCTGATCACGACTCCCGTAGAAGTTGTGATGGCCTTTATTCTGGCGCTGGTCTTCAATCAGACCCTGAAAGGCATCAAGGTTTTCCGGACGATCTTCTATCTGCCTGTCTGTATTTCTATGGTCATGTCCACCACCGTGTGGGCGCTGATGATGAACCCCTATGCCGGCCTGATGAACACCTTCCTCAGTCTGTTCGGTATCGGCCAGCAGGGCTTCCTGACAGACCCCAAACAGGCGCTTGCCTGCATTATGCTGATTGCCGCATGGAAAACCACACCTTACTGGATGATGTTCATGCTTGCAGGTATGCAGTCCATTCCCGACAGCATTTATGAAGCTGCCCTGCTTGATGGTGCAACGGGTGCGCAAAAGACATTCCACATCACGATCCCCATGATGCGCAATACCTTTGGCTTTGTCGTTGTATCCAACTCCATTACGAATTTGTTGCTGTTTGCGCCTATGTATGTGCAGACAAACGGCGGTCCTTCCAACTCCACCAACGTGTTGATGCTGGAGGCATATAAGTCCGCATACAGCTATAATAATATGGGACGCTCGTACACAATCGTAACGATTTTGATTCTGGTAAGTATTCTGTTCCTGTGGATTCAGAATAAGTTCTTCCGGATCACAGATTGAGGCAAATGCTATGAACAAAAGAACAAAAACTGGACTTCTGAATACTTTGAAGTATGCAGGGCTGATCTTGGCGGCATTTATCATTCTGATGCCCATCCTTTGGTTCATCACCTCCTCTTTCCGCACCAATGAGGAAGTTTTTGCCAATATCAACCCCTTCTCCCTGCAAAAGATGTTCTTCGGTAATTATTCTCTGGAAAATTACCGCACCATCTTCACCAAGTATGACTTCTCCCAAACCGTTACCAACACCCTCGTCATCTGTTTCCTGACCATCACCATCGGCATTGTTGTCTGTTCCATGGCCGGCTACGCCCTGGCAAAAATGAAGTTCCGCGGCCGCGGCCTGGTTTTTGCACTGGTGCTGTTTGCCATCATGGTTCCTTTCGATGCCATCGCCATTCCTTTGTACACGATCATCACGAAGCTCGGCTGGGTCGATACCTATCAGGCCATCGTCCTGCCCGCTGTAGCAAACGGCATGACCATCTTCATGTTCCGCCAGAGCTTCCGGGATATTAACGACTCCCTGCTGGAGGCCGCCCGTATTGACGGTGCCGGTGAGTTCCGTACCTTCTGGCAGATCGTTATGCCCATCTCCCTGCCCTCCGTCATCAGCGGTTCTCTGGTCATGTTCACCGCCCAGTGGAACGCCTTTATGTGGCCGCTGCTGGTTGCCCGCTCTGACAAGCTGAAGATGCTGCAGGTTGCTCTGGCAGACTTTCAGCTGGAAAACGGCACCATGTGGTCTGAACTGTTTGCGGGTATCACCATCTCCATGCTGATCCCCTGCATGATTCTGATTCCTTTCCAGAAATACTATATCCGCGGCATTGGCTCTTCCGGCATGAAGGAGTAATCCGGATATAAGGAGAATTACTTATGACAGATCGCGATTTTGAAAAAACAACTGTCTGGTCCATGCTTTCAGAATACGGAAAACGTGTCCGTTTCCTGACCGACGGCGTTCTGGGACAAACATGGGAAGCAAGAAAATCTGCCTATACCTTCAATGCCACACTGGGCGAATATAAGGAGCATGGCAAGGACACCTGCGTTCAGGCGCTGTATCAAAACCTGAAAGCCTTTGACCCTGCCGATGTCTGCGCCTATGCGCAGCCCGGCGGTCTTCCCCGGCTCCGCCAGCTTTGGAAGGCGAAAATGCTGCAGGAAAACCCCATGATGCAAAGCCTGAACCTTTCGCTGCCGCTGGTTTGTGCCGGTTTGACCCACGGATTGTCTCTGGTGGGTGAAATGTTCCTGAATCCGGATGACCCCGTGATTCTACACGACATGCACTGGGAAAACTATGAGCTGATCTTCCATACCCGCTCCGGCGGCAGGATCGTCCATTACCCCACGTTCCGTGACGGCGGATTTAACGTCGGGGGACTCAGGGAAAGCATTCTGGCAGAGCCTTCCGAAAAGCAGCTGGTGGTTCTGAACTTCCCCAACAATCCCACCGGTTATATGCTCTCCCCGGAGGAAGCACTTCATATCCGTGAGGTGCTGCTGGAATGTGCCGAGGCAGGCAAAAAGCTGGTTGTTCTCTGCGATGATGCCTACTATGGCTTCTGGTATGCCGACGGCATTCTGACGGAAAGCATTTTTGGTTTCCTGACCGGCCTGCATCCCAACATCCTGACAATCCGGCTGGATGGTGCCACGAAAGAGTATTTCGCCGGCGGCCTGCGGATGGGCTTTTTGACCTACGGCGGTCAGGAACAGGAAACGCTGAATATGCTGGAGAAAAAGACCATGGGTGCCATCCGCATCAGTGTCTCCAGCTCCTCCCGCCTGTCGCAGGCGATTCTGATCTCCTGTCTGGAATCTGAGGAAATTACTGCGGAACTGGAGCAGAAAAAAGCCAGCCTCCGCCACCGCGGACAGCTGGTGCTGGATTACTGCAAAAAGGGAAGCGCCGCTGGCCTGTGGGAAGCTGCACCCTTCCGCTCCGGTTTCTTTATCTGCATTTATGTCAACACCAATGCACAGCTGCTGCGCAGGCATCTGCTGGATCACTACGGCATCGGCATCATTGCCCTCGGTGACGGTCTGATCCGCATTGCCCTGCCCTGCATGGAGGAGTCTGAAATCTGTACGCTGTTTGGTCTTCTGGATCAGGCCATCGCAGAAACGGAGGCTGAATATGGAAAAACGTAAAATCATTCTGGATGTCGATACCGGAAGTGACGACGCGGTAGCCATTATGACCGCGCTGCTGAGTGACGAGCTGGAGCTGATCGGTATTACGACTGTTCACGGAAATCTTCCCATTGATTACACCACTGACAACACCCTGCGCGTGGTAGAGCTGATGAAGTCCGACGTTCCGGTTTACCGCGGCTGCGGTTTCCCGCTGGTGCAGGATCTGCTGCCCGGCCGGAAGATCAATGCAGGTGAATTGGGTGAAACGACCATTATTGACGGAAAAGTCATTGCCGTTCACGAAAAGGAGCTGCCGCTCCCCAAGCCCACCACCCAAGTGCAGAATGAGCATGCAGTCAGCTGGCTTCTGCGCACATTGAAGGAAACCAGGGAAAAGATCACCCTAATCCCCGTCGGTGCCATGACCAATATTGCAACTGTCCTGCGTCTTGACCCCACCGTTGCAGAGAATATTGAAGAGATCGTCTGTATGGGTGGCGGTGTGAATATCCACAACCGGGCTTTCCGCAGTGAAACCAATTTCTACAACGATCCCGAAGCCGCAAAAATTATGATCAACAGCGGTGTCAAGGTCACCATTGTCACACTGGATGCCACCCACAGCTCCTGGTTTGGCTACGAAGAGGTGGATAAGCTGCGCTCACTGCACAACAAAGCCGGTGATTTTGCTGCGGATATGCTCTACCACAGAATTCACTCCGCAAACCTGAGCGGTGCAAGAAAAGAACCCAAGAGCGCACTTCATGATGTTCTGGCTGTATGTGCGGTGATCGATCCCACTGTGCTGACCGACGTTCGTCAGGAAGCCTGCGATGTGGATATCAGCGGCGGCATTGCAGACGGCCAGCTGATGACTACCATGCGTTACAAGTACAGCACTCCCAAGCTGCCTACCTACGTTGCTTATAAGGGTGACGGCGAAAAGCTCTTTGAGATGCTTGTTGCCCGTCTTAAAAAAGCGCCCTGCTAAGAAGGAGGTTTCCCATGTTGACAGAACAGGAAAAACTGGCTCGAATGACTGTTCCTGCCGGAAAGATCCGAATCGTGATTGATTCCGATGCAAAGAACGAAGTTGACGACCAATTCGCAATTTCATGGGCATTGCGCAGCCCGGAACGGTTTGATGTGGAGGCGGTCTACGCCGTTCCCTTCTCCCACACCCAGTTCCACCGCAATCTGGGAAATCCCGACCCTGCTGTTTTTGAATGTCCAAAAGCCGGCATGGAGTCCAGCTATCAGGAAATCATCAAATTATTCGATTTTCTCGGTGAATCCCGTGAAAACCGCATCTTCCGCGGTGCAGAGCTTTATATCGAAGACGGTCCCGTGATGAGCGAGGCTGTTGAAGACCTGATCGCACGGGGCATGGCATCGGAAGTGCCTTTGTATGTGGTCGCCATCGGTGCCGCCACCAATGTGGCTTCCGCGCTGATGGCAGAGCCCCGTCTGGCCGACCATATCGTGGTGGTCTGGCTGGGCGGCCAGCAATCCCACTTCCCCTACGGCATCGAATTCAATCTGACGCAGGACATCAAAGCTGCCCGGCACCTGTTCAACTGCGGTGTTCCCCTGATCTGGGTTCCCTGCATGGGTGTGGCATCCCTGCTGTCCCTGTCCGATGCGGATGTGCGGGAAAAGCTGATGGGTAAGAGCAGAATCGGCACATACCTTGCCGAGATCGTTCTGGACCAGTTTACCAATCTGGAAAAGGCCGTTACCCGCGCCACCAACCACCGCCGTCTGAACATGCGCGGGCGGGATGATATGACCGAAGAATATCTGGCACAGTTTCCATCGAACCATGTTTCGTGGTCGCGCACCATCTGGGATGTTTCCACCATTGCATTCCTGAAAAATCCCAACTGGACAGCCTCCTCCCTGATTCCCGCCCCTGTACTTGGCGACGATTGCAGCTACGGTGCAATTCCCGAATCCCGCCACAGAATCCGAATGGTAAACTACTGCCAGCGCGATCTGATCTTTGGCGATATGATCTCCTGCCTGAATCACGATTAACAGCTAAAAGCCCCCAACTCCTCGGAGTTGGGGGCTTTGCGTGATGTATCAGATTTCGTTTGCTGCCTTGTAGCCGCCGCGAATGGCTTCGCAGATGGAAGCGGTGCGGTCGCCGGAGCAATCACCGGCATAGTAGACGGGAACCGTAACGCCCTCTACATCCAGAACATTCTTCTTAGAACCGACCGCCATGACCACCATATCGCAGGGGATGGTGATTTCTTCTTCGCCCTGGAAGGCCTTAACGCAGCCGGACTCAATGGCGCTGACCTTGGTGTTTACAAACTGCTTCACATCATGTGTCTTGAAGTCTGCCATGATGGTGGGCAGGATGGTGGAGGATTCGCCGTTTGCGATCTTGTCCATCATTTCGATGATAGAAACGGTGCAGCCCTTTTCCAGCAGGTATTCGGCAGTTTCCGTGCCCACCAGACCGCCGCCGATCACAGCACAGTTACCCTTAACTTCTGCCTTGCCAGCCAGTACATCCCAACTGGAGACAACGTTTTCACCGTCGGCACCGGGGATAGGCAGCTTCATATCATGGGCACCCACAGCCACAATAACTGCATCTGCAGCATTCATGATTTCCTTGGTGGCCTCGGTGTTCAGATGGATGTTCACACCCAGCGCAGGCAGGATGCACTCAAAATATGCAACAGAGCGCAGCAGTTCGTCCTTTCTGGGGGGAACGGCAGCAATGTTGATCTGTCCGCCCAGAACAGCTTCCTTTTCGTACAGATCTACAGTGTAGCCCCGCAGAGCAGCCACTCTTGCTGCTTCCAGACCGGCTACGCCACCGCCCACAACAACGACCTTCTTGTTGCCGTTGCCGGGTTTGATGGACATGGTAGCTTCTTCACCATTCTCGGCGTTCAGCACGCAGGTGATGTAACGGCGGTTCTGGATGGCATCCACGCAGCCCTTGTTGCAGTTCATGCACAGCCGGACAGGCTCACCGGTTGCAGCTTTCAGGGCAATGTCGGGATCGCAGACCAGACTGCGGCCGTAAGCGATGATGTCGGCATCACCGTCTGCGATGATCTTTTCACCGTTTTCGATGGTCAGCACCTTACCCACGGTGGCAACGGGGATGGAAACCGCAGCCTTGACTGCCTTGGTTACGGGCAGGACCCAGTTATCTTCCCGGGTGCCCATGGGAGGAATGGTGTCGGCCATGTTGCCGGTATGGTTTGCCTGTGCCACCTGGATCATGTGAACACCGGTCTTTTCCAGCAGCTTGGCAAATTCCACCGCATCCTCAGGATGCAGGCCGCCCTTACCGCGGTCGCTGCCGTCGGGGTTCTTGGTGATGATGGGCAGCTTATACTCGATCATCAGTTCCGGTGCGGCTTCGCGGATGGCAGCTACCACTTCCAGCGCATAGCGGACCCGGTTTTCAAAGCTTCCGCCATATTCGTCGGTGCGGAAATTCATGAGCCGGGAGCAGAGAGAACCCAGCAGGCGGTCGCCGTGGACTTCGATGGCATCGATACCGGCCTCCTGAGCCCGGCGGGCAGCATCCGCAATATAGCCCTTGATCTGGGCAAGCTGTGCAGGAGTCACTTCCTGAATGAAGTGCTTCATGTCATAGGCGATCTTACCATGCGCCTGCTTGCCAAATTCCTGAGATTCCTTCATCTTGGCACCGAAGGTTGCCATATCCCCCTTGGCCTTGGCTTCCATTCCCTCCCTGGCGGACATCTGGGCAGCCCGGATCAGGCGACCCACTTCGGGCACATCGTACTCGGGATGGAATATCTGCAAAGCCACCTTGCAGTCGTACTGGTGCAGGGTGTCGGCCAGACGCTTGAAGGCGGGAATCTGGCGGTCGTCACAGAGCTTGGGGGTGGGAGAAGCGGTCATAACGGGAGCCACGTCACCGATGACCACAAAGCCGGTGCCGCCCTTGGCCAGACGCTCATAGAAGGCAAGGCTGCGGGTGCCGATGGAGCCGTCCCGCTCCTCATAACCGGTGGTCAGAGGCGGGAACATAATGCGGTTTTTCAGAGTCAGGTTGCCAACCTGAATAGGCTTTAAAAGCCGGGATTCTTTGCTCATTTTAGGTTTCCCCTTTCAAAATGATTCTACTTTTATTATACACATTCTGCCTGCTTTGACAAGAAAAAGAATCCGTTTCTAACACTTGCAAGACGGGTCTTTTTCCTGTAAAATCTCCTCAGAGGTGAAGTATATGCAGGAACAGATTTATGAACTGAACTCTCCCCTGTTTGCCGGTATCGATCCACAGGACCGGCAGGCTATGCTGGGCTGTACCGGTTATCATACTGGCACATTCCGCAAGGGTGATATTGTCGCCTTCGAAAACGAAAACATCAAACACGTTGGCATCGTGCTTTCCGGCACTGTGGATATGGTCAAAGAAGATATCTGGGGCAGTAAAACCATGCTGGTACGCTCCCGCAAAGGTGACGTTTTCGGCGAGACCTTTGCCTGCGGCAGCGATAACCTGTCCGTTGTCACATTCATGGTGTCCGAAGATGCAAAGATTCTTTTTATGCCTTTTGACCGTGTGATGCACAACTGCACCATGGCCTGTCAGTTCCATCTGAAGCTTATTGAAAATATGGTGCGGGTGATCGCGGATAAAAACCGGGATCTGATGCGCAAGGTCGAAGTGGTATCCAAGCGAACCATCCGCGAAAAGTTGCTGTCCTACCTTTCCCTGCAGGCACAGCTTCAGCACTCCCGCTATTTTGAGATCCCGCTGGGCAGAGTGGAGCTGGCGGAATACCTGTGTGTTGACCGCAGCGCCCTGACCCGGGAACTTGCAAAAATGAAGGAAGACGGATTGCTTGATTACGACCGGAACTGTTTCCGCTTGAAATAATAAATACCGGATGATGTGATATTTGCAACATCATCCGGTCGTTTTTTATTTTATAATAAAATAGTGGTGAGCAAAATGCATCGGCGATTTGGAATCCAAAAGAGCCGCGGATGCAGAAGCGCGTACTAATTAGGCACCGTCACGAAACGGACTGTGCCAAGGCTGGAACTGTGGAAAAACAAACAGAGATAGTGAATTA
>JAFYLN010000207.1 GCA_017537045.1 Oscillospiraceae bacterium
CGGTTTCGGCAGAGGTATCAACCCGACTGATAATACCGTCGTGCTGATTTCCTCGATCGGCAAAGCCAGCGGCAACTTTGTGTATCACGATAAGTGGACCGCCGAAGGCGATTACCTGTATTCTGGCGAAGGTAAAACCGGTGATCAGACCATGACCAAGGGTAACCTTGCGATCAGAGATGCAGCGCGCAACGGAAAGAAGATTCACTTGTTCGTAAAGTTTTCTCCACAGGAGTATTACTATCAAGGTGTCTTTGAGCTCGTTGATTATACATACGAGGATGAGAAGGACGAAGACGGCAACATCCGCAAAGAGTACAAGTTCCGTCTGAAGAAAGTGATCGGCGCATGAAAACACTTGAAGTAACGGCGGCCATCATACGGAATAATGGAAAAATTCTCATTTGCCAGCGTCCAGCGAATAAAAATTGCGGCCTGTTGTGGGAGTTCCCCGGCGGCAAGATCGAAACTGGAGAAACCGGCGAACAGTGCATCATCCGTGAGTGCCAGGAGGAACTTGGCATTACGTTGAGCGTGGAGCGGGAGCTGACGGATATCACGTACGAATATCCTGATCGCATTGTGCACTTGCATTTTTACCTTTGCGACATCACAGCGGGTGTTCCTGAAAATAAGGAGCATAATGCACTGGCATGGATCACTCCCGGTGAGGTTGAGCAGTACGAATTCTGTCCGGCAGACAAAGAAATGTTGAAAAGAAACAGCATTGAGAAATTCATATGTTAATGTTGACTTCAAAGGATGGAGGCGCCGATAATGGACACAAAAGAAGAATATCGTTTTCTATCTGCTCCGTATGTGATAGATAGAAAACTGTATAAATATTATTCCAACACAAAGTATGCAATCGACTGCATAAGAAATAGGCGTGTTCATTTGGATGATCCGCGGACATTTAATGATCCTTTTGATGCAGCATTCCATTGCACAAGAATAACCACATTAACATCAGACGATTCAGATAAGGAACTAGCAAATAAATTTCTGGAGTATCTTTGCGCGGTACATAAGAAAGATCAAGGGAAAAACCACCTCGCAATTATTCAGAAATATACTGATTTTCTTATTAAGACAGCAGGTGGTTTATCGACAATTGCTGTTGAAAGACCTGTACAGGATGTGGTACAAAAAGTATATGCAATGATGGGTGACAACGTTTTTTCACTGGATGAATTTGCCGCAGCTATTGATAACGGATTTGTTGAAAGAGAACGCGTTATGCGGCTGAATTGCAAAATTTCTTGTTTTTCTGAGATTTGCGATTCAATACTAATGTGGTCATACTATGGAAATAGTCATAACGGAATTTGCGTTGAATTTGATTTGTCCTTGTTGGATGAGAAATCTGAGTTAACGCATCAAATAATGTCGGGAATGTCAAAAGTTCACTATAGCCCCATTCGTGCAGATTTACAGTATTCTGGAAGCAGAGCAGCCGGATTGAATTTCCTTACTTCAAAGGCGGATGTATGGGAACATGAGCACGAATGGCGACTGATTTGTGAAACAGAGGCGGAGTACCTTCCCTTCGATTGTATTAGCAGCGTTTATGTTGGCGTTAATTTTGATACATCGGCGGCAAAATATAGGGATCTGGTAAAGGCTGTTGACACTCACGAAAGCCTATCTATACGACAATGCAAACTTAGTTTAGATCGATATCAAATCGAAAGCGAAGAAGTATATAATAGCTATATACACACGTTGCTTAAACGGCAAAAAAATGAAGAAACTTCCGGACAGTTGATTCAAATAGCCTGATTTGCTACTTAATTGCTAACAAACCGCTTTTCATCTGGATATTGCCGGAGTGTTCTGGTATTGTGTGTCCCTGCCAAAGGAGGTGGCGACATGCGAAGTATCATAGAAGAACTATATTACGGCAATATCAGCCCGTCGGATCGGGACATCATCAGAGGCGGTACCTATTCGCACATACTGAACTTAATGACCCGCAACGAAGATGAGCTGGTGCAAACGCTGACGCAGGCGCAGCAAGAAACGTTCGAGAAGTTCAAGGACTGCGCGTCGGAGCTGGGCGACAAAAACGAAATGATGTCATTCGTCCTCGGCTTCAAACTAGGTATGCGGTTGGCAGTGGAGGCAATGATCAGCCTGGATGAGATCACAGACCCCCAAATGACATAATAGCACGAGGCATCGCAGCAGAAATGTTGCGGTGCCTTTTTGTGTTTTCTTTGTTAATTATTGCGTTATTAGCTGGACTTTCCCCCTTCTTTCTGGCTTAATTGTCCTACTAAAACAGCAGGAGGAAAACAACATGACGATCGAACAGGCAAAAAGAGACTTCAATCAGATGGTCATAAAGAACGGTTTCACAGAAGCTGGTTACACCAGAGACACAAACAGAATCATCTATCACAGAAAATGGAGAGAAGATGCCACTACACTTGAAGTGCGAATGATGTTTAGTGGAACATACACGCTAGTTTCTGTAAAATACAATGGAAAAGCGGATCCAAAATTCATACGTGACTACAGCAGCCCGAAACGAGCAATGAGCGCTATACGAACAATGGTACTCAATGCCGGGTTTTCATGGTAAACGGTGGCAGTATGTGGCGAGAAGGCAGCATTAAAATCGGTGAGGACATCTTCCACTATTGGATAAAGCAATACGGTGGTGGATCTGTGCACGGAATTGATGGCGGCAGAATCAGCAAGCTGATGATCACACGTAGCGGAGAAATCGTATGCAACTACGATCGCGGCTGGGACATCAAGCCAGTGGACGAAGTCACCGAGTCCGCGCTGGCCATCCTCATGAAGGACTACAACTAAAAAGCTCACCACCGTAACCCCAAAAGGCTGCGTTGGTGTTTTTGCATTACTGAGGTTTACTGAAGCAATTTCTGAAAAGTCTAAGGAAAAAGAAATTCTAAAAGATTGCTATATATTGTGTCGGTATACCTCAGTAACAAAATATTAACACAAAATATTGTGATTTGCTATTGACACAAACGTTCGAATATGTTATCATCATGATGTCGGAAGACATTTAAGGCGCTAGACGTCACAAAGATACAAAGAACAATATTACAAAGAAACAACGCTTCAAAATTCAATAATCAAAGATTCAAAGAGCACTGATACGACGCTACAAAGAGCAACGTATAGGTGCTCTTTTTGTTATCTAGAGCACCGGCCATAAAAATTCGATAGGCCCCAAGGCCGGAAAGGAAAACATATGAAAGCGAATCAAGATATCAGAATAAAAGCCTGCGAGATGGGAGTGCACTACTGGGAGATTGCCAAGTGGCTCGGAATCAGACCAGAAACCTTCTCAAGACTTCTCCGTGAGGAATTGAATCCTCAGCAAAAGGAAAAGGTAATGCGTGCGATCTATGAAATCAGCTATCCCATCGGACACGGGCACTGATGCTGGTAGATTGGAGGTAAGTTATGACATCATTTACAATCTACACAGCAAACACCACCGGCGCGAAGCAGAATAAGGTGTACCCCAACGAGGTAACGGTGGACAACCTTTCTGCATTGGAGCAGGCAATGCGCCGCGATCACGTGTGCGCAAAGTACACCGGCAACGTAAGAGGCGTTGCGAATTTCCAGTATGCCGACTGCATCCCCATGGACTGTGACAACGATCACAGCGACAACCCCGAAGACTGGAAAGGCCCGGAGGATGTGCAGAAGGCGTTTCCTGATGTGGCTTTCGCGGTGTGCTTCAGCCGCAGCCACATGAAAGAAAAAGACGGCAAAGCGGCGCGTCCCAAGTTCCACTGTTACTTTCCGATCGGAAGGCTCAGCAGCGCAGAACAGTATGTAGCACTGAAAAAGCAGATTCAGAAAAAGTTTCCTGAATTTGACGCAAACGCACTGGACGCAGGCCGCTTCCTGTTCGGAGTGGTGAATCCGAAGGTCATGTACTTTAAGGGTAAGAAGACCGTGGACAAGCTGTTCATTCTGGCAGGCGGACGCAATGGAACACTGCACAAAAAAGCATGCCAGCTCATTAAGCGCTACGGTGAAGCAGAAGCAAAGGCACACTTCGATACAGAAGCAGCCAAATGTGTACCGCCGCTGGAACAGCAGGAGCTGGATGCTATCTGGCAAAGCGCCCAGAAGTACGGTCGCGAGATGAGCAGCGCGGAGGGTTATATCCCACCGGAGCAGTTCGGCGCGCCGCAGGAATATCTGAAGAAGCTCAAACCGGAAGATAACAAGGCGTATCCATGGACAGAGCTCGGCGCCGGACAGCTTTTCGCAGACTTCTATAAGGATGTGCTCCGCTACGTTCCGGAGCGCAAGAGCTGGTTCCATTACAACGGCATTGTGTGGGAGCAGGATGTCGGGAATACCAAGACTAGGGAGCTCTGTAAACAGCTTGCAAGACACCTCTGCATTTACTGTTTATCCATCGAAGATGACAAGCGCCGCGAGGAATATGCTAAGTTCTGTTACCGTTGGCAGACGCGTAAAATGCGAGAAACGGTGATCTCTGACGCAATGAGCGTACATACCATTAGTATGGAAGAATTTGATACGGATCCCTACATCTTTAACTGCAAAAACGGCACCCTCCACCTGAAAACGAAGGAATTTACTCCCCATCGGCCAGAGGACAAGCTGACCAAGCACAGCAATGTGGAATACAATCCCGATGCACGCTGTGAACGGTTTGAACGCTTCATGGTGGAGATTACCAACGGCGATCAGGAGAAAGCGAAGTTCCTGCAGAAGGTGCTGGGTTACGGTCTCAGCGGCGATACCCGCTTCGAGTGTATGTTTATCTTCTACGGAGCAACCACCCGCAACGGTAAAGGTACGCTGTGTGAAAGCGTGCTGAAAGTGATCGGACATTACGGTTGCACATCCCAAGCAGAGACCATAGGAATCAAGGTGAATAAGAGCAGTAGAGCGCCTAGCGAAGACGTAGCCAGATTGGCAGGTGTGAGATTCGTAAACATCTCAGAACCAGACAGAAGTCTCCGCTTGGATGCAGCACTGGTGAAAACCATGACTGGTAACGACACGATGAACGCCCGCTTCCTGAACGAAAACAGCTTTGACTTCAAACCGCAGTTTAAGCTGTACATCAATACCAATTACCGTCCGGCGATCAGCGACCTGACCTTGTTCAGCAGCGACCGTGTGATCATCGTCACCTTCGATCGACATTTCGGTGAAAAGGAGCAGGACAAAAACCTAAAAGAGTTGTTCGCTGCACCAAACAGTCAGAGTGCAATCCTCAACTGGCTGCTGGAAGGTTACAGACTGATTCAGTCCGAAGGATTGATGATACCGGACTCCGTTAAGGATGCCATCGAGGAATATCGCAAGGAAAGCGATAAGGTGGCGCGCTTCACCGAGGAATGTCTCGAAAAGATTGACGGAGTAGAAGTGCGGACAAGTGCCGTGTATAAAGCATACACCCAGTGGTGTGAGGATAACGGCTGCAGGCCGGAAAACTCCGCCAAGTTTAACCAGGCGCTTAGCAGCTTCGCTACTCTGGAGCGCAAGCGTCCTAAAGGCGGCGGCAACGCCACCACAATCCTGATCGGATATACATTGAGCGGATCCGCTCAGCCCCTATAATCCTCTGTTGCAGATGTAGCAGGTGTATAATGTTGTCTCTTAAGAGAAGAAAAAAACGAGTCAACACCTAAAGCCTGCTACAGTTGCAACACTGGGGGGAGGGGCGGTCTAAATCTCTACAGCTTTTCAATACCGAGACGGGCGTGGGGTCACGTGCGAAAAATCGGGAAATCAAGTGGGGGTATAGCCCCATAAATCAACTTTTTCAAAAATCGAAAGGAGTTTACCTCATGACTATACACAGAATGCGTACCATCGGTGAATCGGTGGAAATTATCAAGGAAATCGACCAGGACTCGGCTATCACCGCAAATTGCATCCGTTCGCTTTGCAAGGATGGTAAGGTGCACTGCGTGTTCACAGGCAAAAAGATCCTGGTGGACCTGGATGATCTTATCAAATATTTCTCAGGCGAAAGTGAAAATATTGCTTGACTTTGCAGCACTTCTCTGGCTTCCTTTGTTGTTGCCAAGGGCTTGCAATAACAAAATAACGGAGGAACCGATATGGCAACAATCACAAAACGAATGACGAAATCCGGTCCCAGCTACCGAATACAGGTGAAGATGAAGGACAAAGGCAGCGGCAAGCTGAATGTCTACTCCACCACGTGGCGGCCGCCAGCAGGACTGACGCAAAAGCAGATGGAACGGGAAGTCGTCATATACGCAGACAAATACGAATCCGAGCTGAAGATGTCCCTCACCGCGCCTGGCGCGGAGGGCATCTCGCCCGATATCACCTTGGGCGAATACGCAAACTGGTGGCTGGAGCGGCGAAAGGATGAGCTGTCGGCCAGCTACTATGTGAACTGCCAAAACGCCATCAAGGATATCGCCGCCAGCATTGGCGGGTATAAACTGCGCGAAATCAATCCCACAATCATACAACGTTTCTACGATCAGCTTGACAAAAAAGAAAAGACGGTCACAACGGTGACCGCCAAGCCGGAACTGCGGGAGGCAATGCAGGAAGCGAAGATGGGCTTCCGAAAGCTACGATTTGAAATGGACTTCAACTGCTGCACGCTGACGGCAGCACTGGCGGGAAAGACCATCAGTCTGGAATACGCGGAACGGTTGGCGGCCTGTCTCGGACGCAGCACCACATCACTATTCAATGTAACAACGAAGAAGGAACTATACGCCTACGAAACAATGCACAAAATTAAACGAACACTGCGCGCCATACTATCCCACGCAAAGAAGCAACGCCTCATCAACGATAACTATGCCAGCGCAGATTACATAGACTTCCCGAAGCGGCCATCGAAGGAGATCGACTATATGAACGACGAAGACGCCAAGAAATTCTACGCGGCAGCAGATACCTATCCGGATATACGATACAAAACGGCGGCGATGATCCTGCTGCTGACAGGCATGCGACGCGGTGAGCTCTGCGGATTGGAATGGTCGAACATCGACTTCAAAGAGGCCACAATTACCATTGAGCGATCGGTCACGACGGTAGCGGGTATCGGCGTTGTAGATAAGGAGCCCAAAACCGAGAGCAGCAAGCGTGTAATTGCCATATCGGATAAGCTGCTATCGGTGCTGGATGAATATAAGGCATGGTACGATCAGTACCGCTTCGATATGGGCGATCGGTGGAAAGAAACAGATCGGTTGTTCATCGCGGAATGCGGCGCACAGATCTACCCCGGCACTGTGTACACATGGGTACATAAGGTGTGTGACGCGGCAGGACTGCCACACAGGACGGTGCATTCCCTGCGACATACCAACATCACCATGCAGATCGCAGCCGGCGTACCGCTGGTCACAGTGGCCGGTAGAGCAGGACACGCGAGAACAAGTACCACGACGGATATCTACAGTCACTTCCTAAAGAGCTCCGATAAAACAGCCGCAGAAAAGCTGGAGCAGCTATTCGAATAACACAAAGCAAAGGGCGATGACCATAACGGCCATCTCCCTATTTTTTATTCTGTTGCCATAATTGCGAGTTCAGCAATGAAATAGACTAGCAGTTCATATACGCTCTTAGCATCCTCATCAGAATAGTCCATCATACCGCGATGGAGGATATTATTTCTAAACGGGATACGCTTATCAATCGGATTTGTGTAACTATCAGTGTTAGAAAAGACTGTGAAGACAACACCAGCAATCAAAACTTTTTTATAGCTATCCAGATCCATTTCGTGAGTGTCCTGAGCTGACTGGGATGCTACGATTTTAATTTTATCTTTAGCCTTACGCTCATGAGACATAGTTTGATAAACCAATTCCTCGAAATGTGCCAACAGGATAATCGTCTTTTCACGATGACTCAATTGCGTGGATTCAACGATAGAGAGAACATAGGTATCCAGCGATGTAGGCGCGGTCTTTTTTCTAACGGCATCTACAGCCATATCATATGTCATGTAACCAAAACTCTCTTGTAGCCATTCAACGTCAGTATAGGTGATCTCAGCCTTTTCGAAACCGGAGATGCGTTGAAACAATTCTGTTTCCTGAATGTCCGATGGAATGCTTTGAAAGAATTTGACAAGGTTGGCAAATGTGTCAGAGGCGGCAAATCTTGCCATAGCCTCGTTAACCGAAAGTACCATGTTACCGATTTTTTCAGAGAGCGAAAGTAGGTTGGCGATATGCTCGTTCGTAAAGAACCAATGATCGTGCTGATCGGCCATGTGATTTACCTCCTTAAAATGCTTAATTTATGATAGAAATAGCCGCAGAACATACTTGTTTTGCGGCTATTGGCACGCCCGGCGCGATTCGAACGCGCGGCCTTTCGCTTAGGAGGCGAACGCTCTATCCTGCTGAGCTACGGGCGCATATTATGAAATTTAGGTAAATTAGGCTTCGATGGCTTATCCCTTACATTTTCCTGAAAAGGCACCAAAGGGTACCAAACAGGGTGCCAAATTGCCGGAGGTCTTGATACAAGGTCGCGAAATCGGCGTTTTCCTCGCGTCTTCTCGCTTTCCTGCGAGTATCACACGGATAGACCAAGACCTTAGGAGGGGTTTATTATATCCATTTAACTATGGAGGCTTTTGTTTTTTTGCTTTAAAATTGTAACAGATTTATAATGAAGTGTCAATATAAATATTATATATGGCGGAAATCTTTATAAATCAGAATTTGTCAAGATGATTGAACAAACCAATCGTAGGGACCGATGCCCACATCGGTCCGCATTTGTCGAAGACAAATCGGAAATCTCTGATTTCCGTTAACAAAACAAATTAATTTATTTGGTTTATTGTAATTGAACGATTTTCAATCGTTA
>JAFYLN010000208.1 GCA_017537045.1 Oscillospiraceae bacterium
CTATTCTGACCTGCAGTGGCAGCAGCTGGGTGACGAACTGACCATTGCACAGAATGGCTTGGAGCAATACGGTGAGGATTATCTGGATGCACTGTCTAAGGGAAGCTTCCGGTTCACCTGGATTGAAAAATCCGGTATGGTACTCCATGATACCCAGACTTCCTACGAGACCATGGATAACCACGCAGACCGGGAAGAGATCAAGGAAGCCTTTGCCTACGGCTGCGGCGAGAGCCAGCGCTATTCCAACACCTTGACTACCAAAATGCTGTACAAGGCGGTAAAGCTCCAGGACGGGTCTGTTCTGAGAATTTCCGCAGCGCAGGATTCTGTATTTGCACTGCTTTTGGAGATCCTGCTGCCCCTGGTTCTGATTTATGTCATTGCTATTGCAGCTTCTTTGATGCTGGCAAGGAGAATGGCCAAGCGGATCGTCAATCCCCTCAATGACTTAGATCTGGAAAATCCTTTGTCCTGCAATACATACGATGAGATCTCGCCGCTTCTGCACCGCATTGAAAAGCAGAACAAGCAAATCAGCTCTCAGGTTGCCCTCCTGAAAGAGAAGACCGACCAGTTTGAACAGACCACCTCTTCCATGAGTGAAGGCCTTGTATTGCTGGACAGCGAAGGCAAAATCCTGAGTATCAACCCAGCAGCAGCCAGACTCTTTGAAACCAGCAAGGCCTGTGTTGGTTTGGACTTCCTGGTGCTAGACAGAAGCCAGGCAATGTCCAAGGGTGTCAAGCAGGCGCTTTCAAAAGAGCGCTGCGATTTCCATATTACAAAACATGGCTCTGAGTACCAGATTGGGATTAGTCCGATTCTGTCCGAAAATCGACTTTTGGGTGCCGTAGTCTTGGCCTTTGATGTAACCGAACAGGTCAATGCCCAGCGCAACCGGCAGGAGTTTACCGCCAATGTGTCTCATGAACTGAAAACACCGCTGCAGTCCATCCTGAACAGCGCACAGCTTTTGCAGTCCGGACTTGTAAAGCCGGAGGACAATGCCAAGTTCACAGGATACATATGCAGCGAGGCGGAGAGACTATTGAACCTGATCAATGACATTATCCGCCTGTCCCAGCTGGACGAAAGCGGAGAATTCCCACAAGAAAGTGTTAACTTATATGCAGTTACATCACAGGTGCTCCAAACATTACTGCCTGCAGCGGACAGCCGGAATATCACCGTAGAGCTGTTGGGAGAACATACTGTCATCACCGGTGTGCGGCAGCTTGCTTATGAACTGATCTACAACCTGTGTGATAATGCCATCCGTTACAACGAAGACGGCGGCAAGGTAACCGTCACTGTTGGCAAAGACAGCGTAACGGTCAAGGACACCGGTATCGGTATTCCCAAGGAACACCAGGCAAGGATATTTGAACGGTTCTACCGGGTGGACAAGAGCCACTCCCGCGAAACCGGCGGCACCGGTCTGGGCCTTTCCATTGTGAAGCATGCAGCCCAGCAGCTTGGAGCCATAATTGAGCTAGAAAGTGAACCAAATATCGGGACAACGGTAATCGTAAAATTCTAACAACTAACGAAGGCACCGCCATAATGGCGGTGCCTTTGCTATATTTATAGGAGATTCTGATCATAAGTGGCACGAACACCACCAATAAATTTGGGGCGGGTCCGGGCTGCCACAACAATGGCTTCTCCGATCCGGTTGTTTTCCAGTCTGACAGGAACAGCAACCTTTTTCAGATGCATTCCAATCAAAGTCAGGCCAATATCCAGACCAGCATCCGCTTTGATATCTTCCACTGCTACCGGATCAGCAAATCCTGCGTATGCCTTGGTCGCCAGAGAACCACCAGCTTTGGGCTGGGGAACTACATTGACAGGCTCAGCACAGGGAACGGCACTACGTTCTGTGATGATCGCCCGGTTCAGATGTTCACAGCACTGAACAGCAAGGTATAGCCCTTTGCTCTGGGTATAGTCGTGAAGCGCAGCAAAAATCTCCGCCGCTACCTCTGGGCTGGAATTGGTACCAATCTTTGAACCGATCACCTCACTGGTAGAGCAACCTGCAACTACAATGTTGCCTGCCTTCAGCTTTGCTTTTTCACACAGCTCAGATATTGCCGCCTGTGCCTGCTCATAAATTGAACTACTCATAGTGCTCTCCTTATTTCAATGTTACTTTGTCCAGCGTGTTCATACGGCGATCAAAGCAAATCGTTTGTTTATCGGAAATTATACTCGATGATATCGTCAAATTCAAGTTGGTAATGACAGCGACTTCGGGAGTTTCGATGACATTTGTCGCATCAAAGGTACCACCCATACCAACTTCCAGTACTACGGTATCACGCTTCTTGCGCAGGAAATATTCAAAGGCAATGCAGCATACCAGTTCGAACTCGGTGGGAGATTCCTTCATGGAATCCGCCAGAGGTTTGACATACTCCGTAACAGCCACCAATTCTTCATCTGTAATATCTACGCCGTCCACCTGTATTGAAATACTGTATGAGCCGAAACCCGATGACCGTCTTTTTCCACTATCCAAGAGTTATCTCTACCGCAAAATGGAACAGGGCAGCAAAGCAATGGGATTGCAGCGAATTCGAGTGCACGATTTGCGGCATTCCCACGTATCCCTCCTGATTCATATGGGATACAGTGCCGTGGCAATCGCGGAACGGACGGGACATGAGTCTATCGACATTACTTTCCGGTATGCGCACCTGTTCCCCACTGTGTAACGGCAAATGGCTGCTGATTTGAATGCGTTGCAGGAAAGAGGTGATGAAAATGTCTGCTAAGGCTCGCGATGGACAAGGACGATGGCGCTGTAAGACAATCGGTGTGCGGGTATCTCCTGAGGAAAATGCCGAGATCGACGCATTGGCGGCCTTATCCGGGATGTCCAAACAGGACTATTGTATGTACGTTAACTACTGGTCGATCTTATACTGCATGCTTGGTCTGCCACCTGTTGCGTAGTCCATTTGACCGATTACTATGCCGGATTCCGTCAGGTAGGATAAGTATCTTCTGACCGTAACACTCGTCAGCCCAACCTGACTGGCAATCTCCTCGCCTGTAAGCCAAGCTTGTGCATTGCTGCGCAGATAGGAGACGATGCAGTTTAGTGTATTGTCCTGAATTCCTTTCGGATGGATTTCTGCGCTTTTTCTTTTGGTGTTATCAATGATAAAATCAATGCTTTTCTGATTCAACTTGTCCAGATCTTTAAGCGCATCCACATGGGCAATATACTTTTCAAGTGCTATGCGGAAACGCTCAAAAGTAAATGGCTTAATTAGGTAATCAACGATACCAAGGTGAAGTGCTTCTTCCAAAGCTTCACGCTCGTCTGCGGCAGTCACCATGATCACATCCACGGGAATCTGCCGTTTGCGGATCTGACGCAGTGTCTCAAATCCGTCCATTTGTGGCATGAACACATCCAGGATAAGTAAGTCTGCTTCGTTACTGCTTAAATAATCTAATGCTGCAGCACCGTCTTTGCAGGTGCCAACAACAGTGAACTGTTTGTTCTTTTTTACATATTGTTCGTTGATCATGGCAACCATTGGATCGTCTTCTACAATCAGTACCCGATACATCAGCACCCCTCCTTCTTAAACTTTATAGTAAACGATGTTCCCATTCCGGGTTCCGACTCTACCGTAACAGAACCGCCAAGAGCTTCCACCATTGACTTCACTTGATAGAGTCCCGTTCCGCGACCGCTGCCTTTGGTTGAAAAGCCTTTTACGAAGATATTTTCCAAATTCTCCGGCAGGATTCCTTCTCCTGTGTCCTGTACGGTGATTAAAACTGCACCGGGTCGTGAGAAGATTCCAAAAAGCATCTCCTTTTTGTGAATCGTTTGGTGGTTCATTGCTTCATAAGCATTCTCAATCAGGTTTCCAATCACGGTGACTAAGGTTTCTACCGGGAGATGGAGATCCGCACTGGTATAGCTACTGCCTTCTCGCAGTGTGAATTTTACGTTCAGCTCTGCAGCACGCGCGGTTTTTCCAATCAGCAAGGCAGCAACAGCAGGTTCATCCACTGCATTCATGATCCCACTTATCGTTGCTCTTTGGACAATTGTGATATTTTCAATGTATTCTGTTGCTTCTTTGTACATCTCCATTTGAATCAAGCCGAGGATTACATGAAGCTTATTGGTAAAGTCGTGGTTGTTGGCACGCATAGAGTCCACCAAATAACGCGTACCGGACAAGTCCTCCATCAGTTTGGTATATTCCGTGCGGTTGTGAAGAATTGCTACCGTTCCCACACGGGAATGATCATCCAGTAAAGGAATCCGGTCTGCCAAGACATCCAAGTGCCCGATATTGCCGTGTATCTTGAACTCCCTTTCTTCACCGTGCAGTACCTCAGCCAACCATGGCTCGGAAAGCGGTTTTCCCACAATAGCCTCTCCAAGAATGCTCTGGGCGGCTTTGTTGGCAAATTGCACTGTTTGATTGGAGTCGACTGCCAAAACACCCTCGTTCAGCGATTCCAGGATGTTATCCCGGACCTGGTACATTGCCGTAAACACATCCGGTTCATAGCCCAGAAGACTCTTTTTGATCCTTGCAGACATTTCCCAAGAGATCAAAATCTCCATAACCACGGCTGCGAAGGTAATCAGCAGGAACACGAGCATCGTTTGCGTCGTCTGTTCCCGGATATTGGACATCAGCATAACAGCGATGACAAAACCGTGGTAGTTTCCGTTTTGGTCATAGATTGCAGCGTAAGCTCTTCTCTGCGTGCCGGAGGGCCCTTCGTCATTCGCGGTGTAGCTTTGGACGTCTGCGGGAAAATGGGGCATAGTGCCATCGTACACAGAACCAATCAGATTATGGGTAGAATGGTAACGCCGTGTACCGTCCAAATTAATGATGGATATTACGTCAATATCCTGCAGGGATTCTTTCAAAGAGTCCAGGTACTCTTCTAAAACCGCAGTCTCTTCTTGAATCAAGGGGGACTGCGCAATTGCTTCAGCGATATTTATGAGGTTCTGATCTCGCTTTTGATTCTCGTGGTATATATTCAGCAGGATACCTGCTCCGCCGAGAAAAATAGCAAGGGTCAACATCAACACCATCTGAGTCCGAAAAAGGCGCCGCGTTATATATTTTAAGGAATTTTTCTTTGATTGTCTCTTCATATTGCTTTCCTCCGGTCATTATCATACCACTAAATTTGCCCAATTGCAATTTGTAACCCTTTTTAAAAATACTTTCGAAAGTAAAATAAATGCTTTCGGGATGTGTTTTCTTAGTTTAATTAGGTAAAATTGCTTTTTATCTGAAGATATGATAAGGTTCAGGAAACCAAGTAAAAAGGAGTTTTAAATTATGGGCGCTGTATTAGAATCTGTTATGCTAATTTGTTTTGGACTTTCCTGGCCGTTGAATGTCATTAAGGCATATAAGGCCGGCACCACCAAGGGAAGCAGTCTGCCATTCATTCTATTGATCATTACCGGATATATTGCCGGCATAACTGCGAAACTCATTTCCGGGCAGGTCAACTATGTGCTGATCGTGTACCTGTTAAATCTGGTCATTGTTTCGATGAATGTTGTTGTATATTTTCGAAATGCAGCTTTGGATAAAAAGCATGCACATTCATAAGTGGAGGGATAACAATGGAAAAAGAGCTGAAACTGTATAAGTCTCTGAACAGACTTGCCAATGCGGATGGAACTGTTATTTTTGGAGATGCTGATGACAGAGTGATTCCCTTAGCGGAGTTAAAAGAAACATTTGAACTGCAGAATAATTACTATAACCGAAGCTTTTCCGGCCTGTCCCTGTCAAATTCTGCCGATTTGTTTGATCAATGTGTAGCACCTTTGTGTCCCAAGGACATTTATCTTCATATAGGTCAGAATGATCTTTCCTTGTTTGAAAAGGAGCCTTCCGCATTTGATCAGGGCTATACCTCTTTGATAAAGCATATCCGAAATGTATGTAAACACTGTAGCCTTGCTATTATTACATTGCGTAACGCGGATAACGATCCGCTAATTGAAC
>JAFYLN010000209.1 GCA_017537045.1 Oscillospiraceae bacterium
CCCTTTGCAAACTTGGGAGGCTCGCCAACAAGAGGATTGCCAGCCAGGTCAACGCCCTTCTCCAGCTGGCAGACAGTGTGCAGCAGAGAAACGGAGTCTAGGTCGAAAACGGGCTTTGCGCCGGGATGGTCGCCCATCTTGGTGTGGTCGCCGGTCAGGCACAGAATGTTATCAATGCCCAGCATAGCAGCGCCCAGCAGCTCGGACTGCAGTGCGATACGGTTGCGGTCGCGGCAGGTCAGCTGCAGAATGGGGGTCAGGCCTGCGTTCTTCAGGGTCACGCAGGTGGGCAGGCTGCCCATACGCATAACGGAAGACTGGTTATCGGTGACGTTCACAGCAGTGATGCCGCTCAGGTACTCCTTAGCCTCTTCTACCAGATGCTCCAGATGGATGCCTTTGGGAGGGCCAACTTCAGCGGTAACAACAAATTCACCGTTATCAAACAATTCGGTAATTCTCATTATGTATTACTCCTATCCAAAAGTAAAATATGATGTCATTCCGAGCCAGTTCGCAAACTGGCGTGGGAATCCCCTATTGCCTGCAACCAGCCCGGAATATCCGGGGGATTGCACCACGGGCATTCCCTTCGGTCACCACACCAGTGACATCGGTCACTGGTTCGCAATGACAGCAGGATTTTTATTTCTTGACTTCATCATCGGTGGCGTAGTTACGCACCTGCACAGGACACTTCACAGCATCCAGACGCCCCACCTGAGCCAGACGGCGCATGATGCGCTCCCAGCCGCATTCCATATTGGGATCAACCTCGCACTTGCCATCCTTGGCACCGCCGCACTGGCCGTTGAGCAGGCTCTTGGAGCAGGCAGTGATGGGGCAGATGCCGCCGGTCAGGTTCAGGTAGCACTCGCCGCACTGCTTGCAGTCGTATTCCAGAGGGGTAACACCCTGAAAACCGGGCAGTGCATAGGTATCGCAGCAGGCGACGACCTTCTTGCCGGGGAATTTGGCAGCAACGGTCTGCACGCCAACACCGCAGGAGAATACCAGAATCATATCGGCAGCCTCGATGGCGGCAGCATGTTTTTCCAGACGAACATTCAGATTCTCAGGGTTGCAGATGTAGTCAGTGGTGATGATACCGGTGGTATCCAGCTCCTTCTGGTAGCTTTCCGCAGCAGTCTCAGGGAAGTAAACTTCCTTGCAGCCGTGGCAGTTGATGACGAAGACCTTACCGCTAATCTGGGAGGACAGGACTTCTTTATCTTTCAGTTCAGTAATCAGCATATTACTTCATCCCCCTTACAGCGTTTTTGCCGATCTTGATCAGGTTGACCAGCGGGATCTTGGAGGAGCAGATGTACTCGCAGCAGCGGCATTCCATGCAGTCCATAATGTTGTAGCTCTTCAGTGCAGCAGCATCGCCCACCAGCTTTGCAAAGTACAGAGGCTTCAGTTCCATGGGACAGACATCCACGCAGCGGCCGCACTTGATGCATTCCTGAACCTCAGGCTCGTCGTTCTCGATGGCAATGATGCCGTTGGAGCCCTTCATAATGGGGGTATCCAGCGTGGTCTGGGGGAAGCCCATCATGGGGCCACCGGCCTTGACCAGAACATCGCCCTCGGCGATACCGCCGCAGGCCTCGACCAGCTCCTTGGCGCTGGTACCGATACGCACGATGAAGTTTGCAGGCTTTGCGATGTACTTACCGGTAACGGTGGTGATACGCTCAATAAGAGGCATGCCGGTCTTGATGGCATCGGCAATGGCCTTAACGGTGGAAACGTTACTGACGCAGGCACCTACATCGGCGGGCAGCTTGCCGGAGGGCACGCTGCGGCCCAAGGCGCGCTTGATCAGCATTTTTTCGCCGCCCTGGGGGTACTGGGTAGCAACTTCCAGAACCTCGATATCTTCGATGTCAGCGGTCTTTTCACGCAGCAGCGCGATGGCATCGGGCTTGTTTTCTTCGATGACAATGATGCCCTTGGGGGCAGCGACCGTCTTCATTTCTGCCTGCAAGCCGAAGATGATGTCGTCAGCATACTCCAGCAGCATTCTGTGGTCAGCGGTCAGCAGGGGCTCGCATTCGCAGGCATTGACCAGCACAGCATCGATGGGCTTGCCGGGATTCAGCTTGACGTAGGTGGGGAAGCCTGCGCCGCCCATGCCGACAATACCGGCATTCTTGACGATCTCAATGATCTCGGCAGGAGTCAGCTCCTCCAGAGGCTTGTTAGGCTTGACGGATTCATGGATGGTGTCCTTGAAGTCGTTTTCAATCACGATAGCGGGGCAGGTGCCGCGGGAAGCGTGGGGACGATCCTCGATGGCAACAACCGTACCACTGATGGAAGAATGGACAGGTGCGGAGATAAAACCGGAGGCTTCCGCGATCTTCTGACCCACATCCACATGCTCACCCACTGCAACGATGGCAGTTGCAGGTGCACCCAGATGCATGGACAGGGGGAATACTGCGGTCTTGGGTGCAGGAAAACGAACCAGAGCCAGACGCTCGGTGGGTTCCTTGCCCTCTACGGGATGGACGCCGCCGTACCAGCCTTCCAGACGCTTTTCGCGGATGGCCTTGACGTAGTCATTGATGACCTTGAAATTGACCTTGGAGTAGTCACGAACCTGAACGGGCTGTGCAGTCAGCTCGCTCAGACGCCCCTGCGCTTCCAGACGCTCCTGAATCTTCTGCCATGCGCAGTCCTTATCGGGGCTGACTTCGCACTTACCGTCCTTGGCACCGCCGCACTGGCCATTGACCAGGCTCTTGGAGCAGTCGACAATGGGGCAGATACCGCCGGTCATGGTAAGATAGCACTGAGCGCAGGCATCGCAGGCCTTCTTGGTCAGTGCCATGCCGTGATGACCAGTGTAGTTCAGGGAGTTGCTGGCGGCGATGACGCTCTTGCCGGAGACATCAGCCACAGTCTGGATGCCCAGACCGCAGGAAATGACCACCACATGGTCAGTCCCCTCAGGAATCATGGCATTCAGGTTCTTCTCAGCCTTGGTCTTGTTACAGAGAAAATCAGCCTTGGCAGAGCCGGTAACGGTCTTGCCAAGCTTCGCGGCGAGTTCCAGAAACACGTCGCAATCGGGCTCATTGGTGGTTTCAAATTCCTTGAAACACTTGTTGCAAGCAATCACGAAGAGGTTGTCCTTACCTTCCAGCAGGGCGGCCAGTTCGTCTTCTGCCTTCAACTTATACTTGGTATAGTTTTCCAATTGCTCACCTTCCTTACGAGTTGGTTCGTAATCTAATGATTTGTTCGACAACGTATTGATCTTACCTTATCGATACACAATACATGAATAGTATAGCATAAGTATATGTTTAAATCTAGTCCTTACCGCACGAAAAATAGAAAAGAATGTAAAAACCATTCTTGCGCAAACCGGATGGTTGCGCTACAATGTTCAGGTGGGAGGTGTGCAGAATGATCACCATGCAAAAAGCAAAACTTGCCGATGCCGCAGCCGTCGCCTGTCTGGCTCAGCGGCTTTGGCCGCATCACCGGCCAGACGAATTACAGGCAGAATTTGTGTCTTTGCTGCAAAACAGCAATGCTGCTGTTTTTCTTGCATTTCAGGCTGCTACACCCATCGGCTTTGCCCAGTGCCAGCTGCGGCATGACTATGTAGAGGGTACGGAAAGTTCTCCCGTCGGATATCTGGAGGGGATTTTCGTCCTGCCTGAATACCGGAAGACCGGTGTTGCCCGGATGCTGCTGACCTCCTGCGAGAGCTGGGCAAAGGAACAGGGCTGCACGGAATTTGCCAGTGACTGTGAGCTTGGCAATACCGAAAGCCTGCGGTTTCACCTGAATGTAGGCTTTACGGAAGCAAACCGCATTATCTGTTTTACGAAAAAGCTTTGAATCCGGCAAGGAGGGAGAACATGGAGCGCGATGAGATCATTGCACGGCGGATGGCCGGGCAGCATCTGCTGCAAAAAAGCAGCACGCAGACCGTTGTTAAAGATCTGTGCGGTGTACAGGCGCAGTTTCTGTCCCATGCGCTTCATGGTCTGTCCATCCGCTGCACAGAAGTCTGTACCGATAATCTTGTGAAAAGCTGGACGAACCGTGGCACCATGCACCTGTTCTGCGAGGACGATCTGCCGCTGTTTCTGCATCAGGGACGAATGCATTTTCTCCGTCCTGTAGATACGCTGGTATCCGATGGGTACATGAATGCCGAAAGGAAAGCCTATTTTGCAGATGTGATCATAAACGGCATTGTACAGGGCATTGACCAGCGGGAGGAATTGAAGGTTTTATGTGAATCCCATGGCATGACAGAAACGGAAGCAAGCAGCGCTTTTGATCCCTGGGGCGGTCTGATCCGCGCGCTGTGCGAATCGGGCAGGATCTGCCACAAGGTGCAGGAGAAAAAGGCTTATGTCCTCTGCCCGCTCTTTGTGCCGATGGAAGAACTGCCCGCCCGGCTGGAGCTGGCGCGGCGGTATTTTACCTACTTCGGCCCTGCCACCATAAAGGATGCCGCCTACTTTTTCGGCACCACCCAGACGCAGGTGAAGGCTTGGCTGAAAGCGCTTCCCGTGGAAGAAACACAGCTTGGTGGGAAAACATATTTTTACATCGATTCTGCAGCAAAAATCTCTGCCATGCCGGATTGCCTGTTTCTTGCCGGATTTGACCAGTTTCTGCTGGGGTATGAAAAGACGGAAAGCCTCAGTCTGCCGCAGGAATACATGCGCAGTATTTTTACTCTGGCAGGCATCGTCCGACCAGCAGTGCTGCTCAACGGACAGGTGGCAGGATGGTGGAATCTGAAAAACCGCAATCTGAAAATCACCCTCTTCTCCCCTGCCGACCGGAGGATGATTGAAAACGCCGCCATGCAGCAGTGGGAAGATCTGAAAAGTATTTCATTTATGTAAGTAGTACGCAGGAGCAACGCTCCTGCGTGTTTGTTTTGTAAATTTCAGTTTATCGTACAGTCTTACAATGATCTCGTAGGGGCGGCGACCCGCCGCCCGCACAGCAGAATATTTCGCATTCGCATTGGTTTTCGGAGAAATCGTAACATTTTACTGCGCGGGCGACCAATGGTCGCCCCTACGTTCTCCACGGCACACAGCAAAACAAACATCAATTTTTACAAATCGATGATTTTGGTGGAGACGTTTTGGCAGAACATTTTATCGTGCTCCACAAAGAGGATCGTGGGCTGATATTGCAGCAAGAGTTCCTCGATCTGCATGCGGGAAATCACATCGATATAGTTCATCGGCTCGTCCCAGATATGCAGATGCACATTCTGGCAGATGGACATGGCAAGGAGCACCTTTTTCTTCTGTCCGGCGCTTAAGGATGACATATCCTTTTCCATCTGCACCTTCGACACATCCAGCTTGGCCAGCATGGAAAGCAACAGGCTCTCATCGATTCCCTGTTTTCGCGCCAGTTCTGACAGTTTCCCGTTCAGTCTCGACGCATCCTGCGACACATAAGAAATTTTCAGGCCGTTTCCGATACGGAGCATGCCCGTATAGGGAATCTCCCCGCCGCAGATCAGCTTGATGATACTGCTCTTTCCGCAGCCGTTGGCGCCTCGTAAAGCGATGCGGTCACCTTGTTTCATGGTAAAATTGACACCATTGCAGACCTGCTTTTCGCCGTAGGCAATGGATACATCCTGCAGCTGCACCAGACGTTTGGTGTGAAAGGGAGTCTGGAAGATTTTCAGCTCGTCGCTGCGTTCGATGTTTTTCAGCAGCTTGGATTTTTCTTCAATCGCCGCCTGCTGGCGCTGCTCAATGGCCTTGGCACGGGCCATGGTTTTCTTGGCCTTTGCGCCCTGCAGCGGCCGCCAGCCTTTTACAACGTCCACCTCCATGGGATCTTTTCGGAGTTTCCTACGTTCCGCCATATCGGACCACCGGGCTTTCTCTCTGGCGGTTTCCTCCAGACGGAAAATTTCCTTTTTCAGCTTTGTATTTTCCGCCTGTTCAAAGGCATCCTGCAGCTGTTTATTTTCCCACCATGTGGAAAAATCACCCCGCCGGACTTCGATATTGGTCTTGTTGATGGACAGGATGTGGTCCACACAGCCATCCAGAAAGGCGCGGTCATGGGATACCAGAATAAATCCCCTTTTGCTGTGCAGATAGCGGCTGACCAGTTCTCTTCCCCGCACATCCAGATGGTTGGTCGGCTCGTCAATCAGCAGGAAATTGTTGTCCTTAGAAAACAGCACCGCCAGCTGTAGTTTTGTCTGCTCACCGTTGGAGAGGGTTTCATAGGGGCGGTAAAGCAGTTCTTCGTCCAGCTGCAGGCCGTTCATTTCTTTGGCCAGGCGCCAGTATTCATAGTCCGGATGAATCCGTTCCACAACATCGATTACCAGCGCTTTCCGGTCTTCCACTGTATATGGGAAATAGGAAAACTGCACCGATGCGGTGATGCTGCCCCGGTATTCATATTTTCCAAGAAGCAGGTTCAAAAAAGTGGTCTTGCCGCGGCCGTTGCGGCCCGTGAAGCCCAGCCGCCAATTGGTATCAATCTGGAAGCTGACATTTTCAAAAATGTTTTCATAGCTGCCGTCATAGGCAAAGGTGAGTTTTTGTACTTGAATCAGTGACATAATGCCCTCCGTAAAAATGAAAAATGGCCGCAGGAAAGCATTCCCGCAACCATCACAAGGGCACGCTCCCCCCATTACGGACGAGCGCCAAGTAAAGCACGAGGATTCACACACTTTCCTGCCAAAGGGCATAGCAAACACAAGCGGCGCACTGCGTCGCTTTTTCATTTGCAATTACCCAACAATCAGCAAGAAACAGTGCGCATCCTCTCAACTCCAATCTGTATCATTTCTTAAATTATAGCAGATACCGGGGCGTTTTGCAAGCATCCGCTTCCGGTTTGCTTTTCAAATCAGGATGCCGTTGCAGTGGTCAATTTCGTGCTGGATGATCTGCGCCGCCCAGCCCTCAAAGGTTTTCAGGCGGGTTTGAAACTGTTCCGTCTGGTACTGCACCTTGATCTTCTGATAGCGTTTTGTTTTTCTCGGGCCGCCCAGCAATGACAGACAGCCTTCTTCAGTTTCATATTCTCCCGATGCTTTGATGATTTCCGGATTGAACATGAGCATTGGCGTGCCCCCGTTGTCAACCACAATGATCCGCTTAAACGCCCCGATCATATTCGCCGCCATGCCCACGCAGGTCTCCCGGTGGGCAAGCAGGGTGTCCAGCAGATCCTGCGCAAGGGGCAGATCTTCTTTCGTGGCCGGGGCGGATTTTCGCGCCAGCAGTATGGGATCATGAATCAACTCTCTTACCATAAAAGTCCTCACATTTCGCAAAGAATTCTTGACAGCTGCTGCCAGTCGTAACCTTCAAATTCATAGTGGCCATCGGATGTATTTCCCGGGAAAAGAGCCGGGTCGGCCTCTGTCTGGTCGGGCGGAGTCAGGTTGGTGTGCATATAGAGTGTGTCCAAACCTGCGGCTTTCGCACCGGCAATGTCTGTTTCCCGGTCGTTCCCGATCATCAGACAGGTTTTGACGTTCAGTTTCTGCTCTGTCAGCAGCGCATTGTAGAACCGTGCATCGGGCTTGCGGCAGCCGTAGTCAGAAGAGATATAGATGCCATCCAATTGTTCTCCCAGTCCCAGATGGCGCAGCTCGTAGGCGGTGAAAATACGCTGGGCATTGCTCAGCAGCCACAGCCGGTAACCCTTTTCACGAAGCAGTGCCAGCGCTTCCAGCACATGGGGGTAAAGCTTTACATACTCGATAGAGGAAATGCGGAACAACTGCGCCGCGTTGATACCCAAAGTATCTGCATTTTCCGTTACGCCATTGGCGCGGAAGAGTTCTTCCATCACCTGCTCGAAGGGAATGTCGGGGAAGCATTCATAGCTCTGTCCCGCCTGAGTCTCCCGGCGGCTCATAGCTGCGCGGAAGGCAGTTTTCAGTTCTTCTGCTGTGTAATGGGCACCGTAAAAGCCAAAATACAGCGCCGTTTTCTCCCAGACAAGGGCATCCTCTTCCGTGTGGATGTCTACCAACGTGCCGTATAAATCAAAAATCAGATCCGTGTATTTCATATTTATCTTCCAAATCAGTCAACAGCTTCGCCGTGAATACAAACCCTGCCGCCGTCGGGACAGCGGGCATCAAAAGACTTCGCGCGGGTTTGTCCGTAATCCAGATCAGCTCCGTTTTGCAGAGCATAGACGAACGGGTATATACAATTCCAGAATTCATGACAAATGGGCGGGCACAGATCTTCGACGATGAAGGTGTCCCCCGCTTTCAAATATCCGCCGCGGCAGGTACTTTTCGTAACGGTCAATCTTACTTTACTCATGCATTCAGCCTTCCTTCTGTTTTCATTTTCTCTGCGCTACTTACGGCAGTTCGATCCAGAATTCCAGATCAAAATGGGGATTTGGAAAGCCCGGAGCGCCATAGGGATAGGTTTCATGGCAGCACCGTACTTCTCCCCATTCCTGCTTTTGCGCAGGTTTTTCCTCCTTTTAAACGCAAAACAGCCCTGTGCACCGGCGCAGGGCTGTAAAGTTTACAGAAATCCAGACAGAGTTACGCCACAGACAGACCATTATATCCGTTCATCATCTGAACGCAACCTCTTTCCTGAATCTGCCCTCATTATATCCTGTTCTTTCCCATATTTCAAGTTTAAATTTCAAAATTACCGCATATTTGTAAGCTGAACAACACGGTGCGTTTTATGCAAATTTCAGTTTGTCGTACAGTCTTACAATAATCTCGTAGGGGCGGCTATCAGCCGCCCGGCGACACAGCATTACGTATTCGCATTGGTTTTCGGCGAAATCGTAACATTTTACTGCGCGGGCGACCAATGGTCGCCCCTACGTTATCCACCCTACAGGGTGCGACAAACATCAATTTACATCTCCACATAAAAAGGAACTCCCCGGCCTAGCCGGGGGTTTTCGGTATACAAAAAAGCCACGCCCTATAAGCGTGGCTCTTGATATTCCATGTCAATGCATCAGTTCGATCAGAACCAGTTCCGGACGGTTGTTGATCCGAAAGGGAAAAATACTGTTACCAATACCACGGCTTACAACCATATTCGTTGCATTCTCTGTGTATACACCGGCATCGAACACCGGGAAGAATCCCTGCCCGGGTGCATAGATGCCACCAACAACCGGCAATCTGAATTGACCGCCATGGGCATGGCCGGCCAGAACGAGATCAACTCCATGTTGCACATAAACCGCAAACAGCTCTGGCCTGTGGGAAAGCAGCACTGTGTAATGTTCCTGATTGACCAGTGGCTCCAGATTTCTCTGTATTCTGGCAGCGGCATCACCAAGGAGCTGATCTGTCTGGAAGGCCGGGTCATCCACACCAGCCAATGCAATGGATTCGCCATTGCATTCTATTTCGATGCACATATTCTCCAGTACAGTCACGCCCAGTGCTTCCAATCCGGCTTTCAGCTCTTCATATTCAGAGATCCGGGATTCATGATTGCCCGTCACATAATAGCACGGCGCAATCTGTACCGCGTCATGCGCAAACTGTAGGGCAATTTCGATATCCGTATTGCGGGAATCAACAAGATCCCCAGTTATGGCGATCATATTTGGCTCCGCTTTTTTCAGCATTGCAAGAAGGGTTTCGTTTTGATTGCCAAGCTGCGCATTGTGAAGGTCTGAAACCTGTGCGATGCGGTAGCCTTCAAACGCTTCAGGCATGCGTTCACTTTTGATGGTGTATGCAGTCAATTCCAGTGCCGTGTTATTCTGGATGATCCATGCCGTCAGGCAAAGGAAAACTACCAGAAGCACGGCTGCTGCAAGCGCTTTTTTCTTCATCCATCATCACCTTCTTTGCAAAACTTCTATCAAAAGACAGAACAACCCAAAGTACCGGAAAATACTTTGGGTCGTTTTGTCTATCAGTCCATCGGGCGCATAGTGGGGAAGAGGATAACTTCTCTGATGCTGTCAGAGCCTGTGAGCAGCATCACGGTACGGTCAACACCGATACCCATGCCGCCCGTGGGGGGCATACCGTATTCCATAGCGTTCAGGAAGTCCTCGTCCAGCATTTCGGTCTCGTCGTCACCGCGTTCCCGCTGCTCCACCTGCTTCATAAAGCGGCCGCGCTGGTCGACAGGGTCATTCAGCTCGGAGTAGGCATTGGCGATCTCACTGTGGCAGATGAACAGCTCGAAGCGCTCGGTCAGGCGGGAATCCAGAGGGCTGCGCTTGGTCAGGGGAGAAACCTCGACGGGGTACATGGTGATGAAAGTGGGCTGGATCAGGTGCTCCTCCACCTTCTGGTCGAAGGTGGCATACAGGGCATTGCCCCAGGTCTTTTCAGCAGCGTCAGCCAGCTCAACACCGACGGAGTTAGCCAGCGCAACGGCCTCGGCATCATCGGTAACAGCACCGAAATCGATGCCCACATATTCCTTGACGGCATCTACCATGGTCAGGCGGCGCCAGCCGGGAGTCAGGTCGATCTTCTCGCCCATCCACTCCACTTCATAGGTGCCCAGAATTTCCTTGGCTGCGCCGGAGATGATGCCCTCGGCGATGTCCATCATGTCGTGGAAATCGGCATAGGCCTGATACAGCTCAACAGAAGTGAACTCGGGGTTGTGCTTGGGATCCATGCCCTCGTTGCGGAAAATACGGCCGATCTCATAAACACGATCCATGCCGCCGATGATCAGGCGCTTCAGGGGCAGCTCGGTGGCGATGCGCATGTACATATCGATGTCCAGCGTATTATGATGGGTGATGAAGGGGCGCGCGGAAGCACCGCCGGCAATGGTGTTCAGGACGGGAGTCTCCACTTCGATGTAGTTCATGTTGTCCAGATAAGAACGCATGAACTTGATGAACTTGGAACGGACGATGAAGTTCTGCTTAACTTCGGGATTGACCATCAGGTCAACGTAGCGCTGACGGAAACGCATTTCC
>JAFYLN010000025.1 GCA_017537045.1 Oscillospiraceae bacterium
CTGTGGGCAGCATGTAGAAGGTGCCTCCTTCGGTGGGGTGGTTCGCGATCTTGAAGACTTCGTCTGCAAACTTGGTGAACTGGCCGTCGGTCAGACCGCACTGGTACTCCAGCATGTGGGGGGGCAGGATGAAGTCATAGCCGTCGGCGGTGTGGGTGTCGATGAAGTAGTTCAGCAGTGCCCATTCCAGTCTTGCACCCATACCGGTGTACATCCAGTTGCCGGCACCTGCCAGCTTGACACCGCGTTCGTAGTCGATCAGACCCAGGCTGGTGCACAGGTCAACGTGATGCTTAGGCTCAAAGTCAAAGGAATGCTTCTCACCGATATAGCGCAGGGGCTCGTTGTTCTCCTTGCCGCCGGGCAGCAGATCGGCATCGGGCAGGTTGGGCAGAGCCAGCATATTGGTGTAGAATTCCTCTTCCAGCGTTTTCAGCAGAGCTTTGTCATCTGCGATGGATTCGTCGATCTTGACGGACTCGGCCATGTTGGCGGCGATCTGAGCTTCCACAGCGGAGGTGTCCTCGCCCTTCTTTTCCAGACCCTTCTTCATGCCGAACAGCTTGCCATTTTCCTTGGACAGCTTATTCTTCTGAGCGGTCTTGGTTTCGGTGGAGGTCTTCAGGCCGCGCACCTGCACGTCCAGCTCCAGAATCTTGTCCACGATGGCATCGCAGTCCACTTCCTTGGCTTTCAGGCCTGCCTTGACCGCATCGGGATTTTCCTTGATCTTGCGAATGTCTAACATAGTTACCTCTCCTTAATTTTCGGAAACTTTATTCAGCGTCAATAATTTCATTGTCGGGCTTTTCGGGGATGATGAATGCGCCGGCGATATAGACGACCACGCCGGCGAAGCCGAAGATGGATGCGATAACCCAGATGATACGGACAACGGTGGGGTCGATGTTGAAATACTCTGCCACACCGCCGCAGACACCCATGAGCATCTTGTTGGTGCTGGAACGATATAATTTCTTCTGCATAGCGATTCTCCTTTATTTCTGTAGTTTCATCAGGGCATCCAGCAGTACCTGCAGGTCTTCCTGACCGTAAAATTCCAATTCAAAGTGGCCTTTGCGCTTTCCGTTGACGATCTTCACGCCGCGTCCAAGATACTTGCTCAGCTGCTTTTCACACTCGGCAACGTAGTCCACTTTCAGTGTAGGCTCCTCTTTTACGGACGCGGTTTCCTTGCCCATGTTCTTGCACAGCAGTTCCGCCTGACGCACCGACAGACCCAGTGCGATGATCTTCTGGGCGGCCTCCTGCTGCTTCCTTTCGGTTTTCAGAGTCAGGACAGCACGGGCATGGCCGGCGGATAATGCGCCGCTGCGCACTTTTTCCAGAACCTCAGGGCACAGACCCAGCAGCCGCAGGGCGTTTGCTACGGCAGGACGGGATTTACCGACCCGCTTTGCAGCTTCCTCCTGGGTCAGCCCGTAGTCCTGCATCAGGCTCTGGTAGCCCAGCGCTTCTTCTACAGGGTTTAAGTCCTGCCGCTGCAGATTTTCAATCAGTGCCAGCTCCATGGCTTTTTTGTCATCAGCTTCAATGACCACTACGGGGATCTCGCTCAAATTCGCCAGACGGGCGGCGCGCCAGCGGCGCTCACCTGCAATGATCTGGAAGTAGCCGGAGCTCAGCTCCCGCACCGTCAGGGGCTGTATGATGCCATGCTCTGTGATGGAATCGGACAGTGCCTGTAATTCTTCCTCATCGAAATCCCGGCGGGGCTGGTCGGGATTGGGCTCTATCTTATAGATGGGCAGCAGCCTGTAAGCGCTCTGTTCAGCAGGCTCTTCGGTGAAGTCGCCCAGCAATGCGCCGAGACCCTTGCCCAGTCCTTTGTTGGATGCCATTGTATCATTCCTTTCGTCGTGATAAATGCAGAATTATTTCAGTTTGTTTTTAATTTCCTCAGCCATGGCCTTGTAAGCAACTGCGCCGCGGCTGGAACGGTCATAGACCGTAACGGGAATGCCGTGGCTGGGGGCTTCCGCCAGACGGATATTCCGGGGTACCACTGTGGCAAAAACCTTACCGGGGAAATGCCGGCGCACTTCCTGCGCCACCTGGGTGGAAAAGTTGGTACGTCCGTCAAACATGGTCAGGGCTACGCCGAAGATATCCAGCCTTGGATTCAGCTTCCGTTTGACGGCGCGCAGGGTGGACATCAGATCGGAAAGACCCTCCAGCGCGAAATACTCACACTGTACCGGCACCAGAATGCTGTCCGCGGCGCAAAGACCGTTCAGGGTCAGCAGTTCCAGTGACGGGGGACAATCAATAAAGATCAGATCATAACGTTCCTTGAGCGGCTTCAGGACTTCTGCCAGTTTGAAATTGGGATTGCCCACACTGAGCAGCTCCACACCGGCACCTGCCAGATCGGGATGGGAGGGCAGTACGTCACCGTAGGGCGTTCTGACGATGGCTGCAGCGGGATCGGCACCGTTGATGACCACATCGTAAACGGAGTGCTTAATATGGCGCTTGTCAACACCAAGACCGGAGGAAGCGTTGGCCTGCGGGTCAAAATCCACCAGCAGAACCTTCAGTCCCAGATCCTTTAAGGCCGCGGTCAGGTTTACTGCTGTTGTGGTTTTTCCAACGCCGCCTTTCTGATTGACAACTGCAATGATCTTTCCCATTTTCCTCCTCCTTCAAAATTGTTTTTTTATTATAGCAGTGTTTTTGCTTGAAATCAATTCAAATGTTTCACGTGAAACAAGAATTTTACCGGTTATGAATGCCGGTGTTTCACGTGAAACATCAGTTCACCGTTTCCACCGTGGAATAGTTCTGGCCAAGGAATTTCTGTACATCCAATTGGCGGAAAAAATCAATGGATAAAAAGCCCAGTGCCAGCGTCGATGCCAGTAACAGGCAGGCAATCGCAGTCAGCCAGCGGTTTTTCCTTTTTAGCCGCTGGATCTGCTCTTCAGGTGTTCGCATCTTTTTGCGGGGCTGGGGTTTCTTTGGCAGCTCTTCCTGCCGGCGGGGAAGCTGCACCACGACATCGGGCTTTACCGGACATTGCGCCATCCGCTCCAGACAACCGGGACAGAATGCCTGGCCGTCGCTGATCTCCCGCCCGCACTTCATGCAATTCATGGACATACCTCCCATTTTCTTGTTGCCGCTATTGTACAACAAATTTCGCGCGCCGTAAAGAGGTTTTCAAAAACTGGCAGAGAAATTGATGTTTATCGCGCTGTGTGCCGTGGATAACGTAGGGGCGGCGATCCGCCGCCCGGCAGTACAATGTCGCGAATTCGCCGAAAACCAATGCGAATACGTTAAATTCTACCGCACGGGCGTGTTGCAGAGCGCAGCGAATCAAAATTGTGCGATTGCCGGTGGCAATCGCACAATAATTCATGGATCGCCGCCCCTACATTCATAACTGGAACAGCGCGACAAACTGAAATTTGAAGCATATTTATGTACAATCTGTAAAGTTTCATAATCTCTATTGACAGTCACGTGACCATGTGATAATATCATATCACCACAAGGAATCAATAACTTGTGATTCCGAAGTTCGAACGAGGAAGGAGAAATATGTATGCAGTCAAACTGGATCATTCCCGGCACCACGCTGGAAGCCCTGCGCAGCGATGCAGACCGGACGGACGGATTGTTTCAGTCCATGTTTCTGGCCGGCGGCCTGACTCTGAGCCAGGTGTCAAAAATCACCGGACTGGAAAACCACACCATCCAGAACTGGGTCAAGCGCGGTTTTCTGCCCCCGCCCCAGAACAAGCGCTACAACACGGAGCAGCTTTGCCGCATTCTGAACATCAACCTGCTCAAGGGCAATATGCCGCTGGAGCAGATCATCAAGCTGATGGCCTACTTAAACGGTGATCTGGCAGACGAAAGTGACGATCTGGTGGATGACACCATGCTGTATTTCATGTTCGTTTCGCTGGCAGCCCGGGCACGGCACATCGGCGGCAACGAAAGCTGGGACGATGCGCTGGAAAAGATCACGGAGCATTATGTGGAGCCGGTTCCCGGCGCGCGGGAAAAGCTGTGCAAGGTCTTAAAAATCATGCTGACCACATGGATCGCCAATCTGGTTAAAGCTGCGGCTGACCGTATGATGGAAGAACTGTAAAGGAGAATGCCTTATGGAAAACAACGAAAACTACAACTGGGCGCCCAACGACCCCGAAAAAAAGAGAAAGCGGCCCTCGGTCCAAAACCTCGGCAAAAAGCTGCTGCTGGTATTTCTGGCTATGCTGGTGGTCAGCGGTGCCATGTCCTGCTTCTACACCGTGGATGACAAGCAGCAGGCCGTGGTCACCACCTTCGGCAAGGTGACTGATATCACCGATGCCGGCGTGCACTTCAAGCTGCCCTTCGGCATCCAGCATGTGCAGAAGGTGGATGTAAATGTCTACCAGAAGATAGAACTGGGCTACAGCTCCTATGGTGACAACTACTACGGCATCACCAACGAGAGCGAAAGCACCATGATCACCGGTGACTACAACATCGTCAACGTGGATTTCTTTGTCGAGTACAAGATCTCCGACCCTGTGGCCTACCTGTACTCTTCCAACTCTCCCGAATTGATCCTGCGCAACCTGATTCAAAGCCAGGTTCGTAATGTGGTTGGTTCCTCCAGCGTCGATGCTGTCCTGACTGACGGCAAGGAGAATATCCAGATGCAGGTCAAGGAGCTGGTCACCCAGATTCTTACTGAGTACAACATCGGCCTGACCCTGGTGGATGTGAAGATCCAGGACTCCGAGCCCCCCACGCAGGAGGTTATCGAAGCCTTCAAGGCTGTTGAAACCGCCAAGCAGCAGGCAGAAGCTGTGATCAATGAAGCAAAGGCCTATGAAAATGCCCAGCTGCCTCAGGCACAGGCAGAGGCCGACCAGCTGATCCAGAACGCCGAATACTTAAAGCAGAAGCGTATCAATGAAGCAAAAGAGCAGGTGGCCATGTTTACCGCCATGTATGAAGAATACAGAAGAAATCCCGATATCACCCGCAGCCGTATGTACTACGAAGCAATCCAGCAGATTCTGCCCGGTGTGAAGCTGTATATCAACACCTCCTCCGGCAGTGACGATGTGCAGATGCTGCTGCCGCTGGAAAGCCTTGTAGATTCGACTTCCAAAAATGGAGGTGCAAACTAATATGAAAAAGACAATTTTAATCATTCTGGCAGTGGTTCTGGTTCTGCTTGCAACCAATTCCATGTACACCGTGGCGGAGGATGAGTACGCCTGCACGGTTCGTTTCTCCAAAATCATCAACACCGTCGATGAAGCCGGCCTGCACTTCAAGGTGCCCTTTCTTGACAGCGTGAAGTATTTTACCAAGGCCACCCAGCTCTACGACATTCCTCCCAGCGAGGTGCTGACCTCCGACAAGCAGAATATGACCGTGGACTGTTACATCCTCTGGTCTATCTCTGACCCCCTGCGGTTCTATCAGACCCTGGGCACCACCTCTGTTGCCGAGCAGCGTCTGGACGCGCTGACCTACAACGAGCTGAAGACGGTCATGGGTACGCTGGCGCAGGCAGATATTATCAATATGAATGACGGCGCGGAGCGCAACGCGATTTACGAATCCATCTCCGCTGATGTGGATGCACTGGCCGGCCAGTATGGCATCCATGTGGAGGATGTCAAGATCAAGCAGTTCGACCTGCCCCAGAGCAACCTGAATGCGGTTTATTCCCGCATGATCTCCGAGCGCAACCAGATCGCTGAGAAGCACACCGCCGAGGGCAACAAGGAAGCTGCCATGACCCGCAACGAAGTGGATAAGCAGGTCAACATCACGGTGTCCAATGCCGAAGCCGAAGCAGCCCAGCTGGTGGCCGAAGGCGAAGCGGAGTACATGCGTTTGCTGGCAGAAGCTTACGACACTGCCGACAAGAAGGATTTCTATGAATTTACCCTGGCCCTGGATGCGCTGAAGCTGAGCCTTTCCGGTGATGAAAAGACCGTCATCCTTGACGGCAACTCCGAACTTGCAAAGATTTTGATGGGTAATTGAGGTATAGGAGGTTCGTTCGTGAAGAAATTACTGCTGCTGATACTGGTTTTGCTGATGCTGGTGGGCTGTGCTTACGAAGAACCTCAAACGGTCTACACCGTTGGGATTGAAAATGTGCATCTTACCGTTGATACCCAGAATCAGACCATTTCCGACGGCCTGTTTACCTATCACTATACGGTAACGGCTTCCGGGAACAGCACACGAATCAATATCACCTACCCCAACGGTGCCACCTATTATTGGGCATGGAGTGGAAATACCGGACACGGTGGCTGGTCGGAAGATTATGATGACAGCACCTATACCGATGGCCGTACATTGCGGCGTGCGCTGGAACATGATCCATCGGGAACCCAGCAAAAACGGGAGCGTTCCGGTAATCCTTTGCTGGGATTGCTTGCCATCGGTCTTGGCATCTGGAATACAGGTTGACCCTATTCCAGCTGGTATCTCAGCCGTGGCTGGTATTACAAGGATACCGAGCCATCCGATGCTGCTTTGACCATGACCCGCTTCGGCGGCATCGTCTCGATTATCGCCGGCATCATTTTACTGCTGGTTTGAGTGGGAAATTGATGTTTATCGCACAATCTATCGATGGTATCGTAGGGGCGACCATTGGTCGCCCGTGCAGCAGAATGTTTCGCATTCGCATTGGTTTTCGGCAAATTCGTAACATTGTACCGCCGGGCGGCGGGTCGCCGCCCCTACATTTATTATCGATACTGCGCAACAAACTGAAATTTGAATGGAGCAACACAGCAACACCCCGGATGCAAAGCATCCGGGGTGACTTTATGTACTTACTTATTCCAAAGACCGGCTGCGGGGTACAGACCCTGCTCCGTCTTTTCCTTCAGGGCGGCAACAACGATGGGTTTGTCCGCTGCATAGGTCACGCCGTACCACTTGTCTGCGGTGGACAGAACCTTGACGTTGGCCTTACCCTCTTTGAGCAGCTCGCCCACGGTCATGGGCAGCAAAAATTCCTTCTTGGCAGGATTCTGGGGCAGTTCGTTTTCCAAAAATGCCGGGAAGCGGTCTTCCAGCTCCTGCAGGAAGACCGGGGTGAAGCCGAACATGTTCATGGAAACAGGAGTTTCGGGGGCAAGATCGGTCCAGGTCTCGCCGTCCTCGGTGAAATGAATGCCGCCGTCGTACTTTTCAATCCGCAGCCGCTCCACAATGGCGGCCAGATTCTGGTTGTCATCTGTCTGGCAGACACCGCGAGCCACACTGCCATGGTCGCTGACGGTGTTGCACAGGTAGTAGCCCGCCATGCAGAAATCGTATTTTTCCTTATCCTCAGCCTTGCTCAGGTAGTCGTAAACCACCTTGAAAGCGGACTTGCCGTAGTAATCATCGGCGTTCAGAACAGCAAAGGGCGCATCGCCGATCACATCCTTGGCGCATAAAATGGCGTGGCTGGTGCCAAAGGGCTTGGTGCGGCCTTCGGGAACAGAGAAACCGGCGGGAATCTTGTGCATTTCCTGATAGGCGTAGCGGATCTCGATGGGAGCCTTCTCCAGACGCTTGCCCACGGTCTCCATGAAATCCTTTTTGATGGCTTCTTTGATGATGATGACGGCGGTTTCAAAGCCTGCCTCGTAAGCGTCGTACAGGGAAAAATCCAGAATGGCTTCGCCGCAGCTGCCCACGGGATCAATCTGCTTCAAACCACCATAACGGCTGCCCATACCGGCGGCCATGACGACCAGAACAGGTTTCTTAGACATAGGAATAACCTCCATTTATTTTTCTATGTGTTTATTATAGCAAGCGCTTCCGAAAAAGGCAAACATTATAAGGAAGAAGCGTCCAGATAAATGTCCTCTTTGCGCAAATTCTCCCAGCGGAAGAGGCTGGCCAGCTCTGCTGCGCTGATGGGGATATGCTGCCCGATCAATCCGGCGGAAAATGCCAGCGTACCAATGAGCGCTTCCGGAGTCATGTGCTGGCGCAGGATGCCCAGATCCAGATCCTTGTCCCGTTTGCTCAGGCGGCGGCCATCAGATGCCAGCAGCATGGGCACGTGGCCGTAGACCGGATGGGAAAAGCCCAGCTTTTCCTGCAAGTACATCTGCCGCGGCGCAGAACTGAGCAAATCCATACCCCGGACAACTTCTGTCACACCGGCTTCTCCGTCGTCCACGGTGACAGCAAGCTGGTAGACATAGACGCCGTCTGCCCGCCGCACCACCATATCGCCGCAGCCGGTGGCGAGATTCAGATGATAATTACCCTGCACCAGATCGCGGAAAGACCATTCCCTATCCGGCACCATGACCCGCCAGGCCGGCTTTCGTCCGGCGGGGGGCTGGGTCAGATTCCGGCAGGTGCCGGGGTAGACGTAGGTGCCGTCGGAAAGATGGGGGGCGTTGACGCTGTGCAGCTGGCTGCGGGTGCAGTAGCAGGGGTACAGAAGACCTTCGTCCATGAGTTTTTCAAAATAGCGGTCATAAACTGCAGTTCGCTGGCTCTGGGGGGCGGTCTCCTCGTCCCAGTGCAGACCCAGCCAGCGCAGGTCGGAGCGCAGAACTTCTGCAAAATCCGCACTGGTACGCTGGGTGTCCAGATCTTCCATCCGCAGCACCAGACTGCCGCCCTGACTGCGCACCGACAGCCATGCAATCAGCGCGGCAAACACATTTCCAAGATGCATGCGCCCGGAGGGCGTGGGCGCGAACCGCCCGACGGTGCCGCTCACAGCAGCTCCCTCAGCAGCCATGCGATCAGCGCAATGACTGCAACGGCCTGAATCAGGCCGAAGGTGGCAAGACAGCCGATACCCCTTTTCTTAGGCGCAGGAACATAACGGCCGGTGTCCATTTCGTAATCGTCCGCATCGAAGCCCGCAGCCCGGGGTGAGATATCCTCCCCCGCATCCCGGCGGCGGGGGCGCAGGTCGGTGCCGGTTAAAATGGCTTCCAGCTCTGCGTCGTATGCTTCGTCTTCGTCCTCGAATTCGTCGTAAATATCGTCAGAAGGATCCTCAATGGCTTCTGCTTCCGGTTCGTTCACAGCCAGAAGCTGCGCCTGCAGCCGTTCCAGCTCCTTTTTGGGATTGTCAAACATAAATCCACCTCCGTGCTCCATTATTATACCGCAGGAAAGAAGTATTGTAAAGACGCGCAAATCGTCCCGTCCCAGACCTGTCCGGTGCCGTTACTGCGTTGCAAATTTCAGTTTGTCGTGCTGTTCCGATTTTGAATGTAGGGGCGGCGATCCATGAATTATTGTGCGATTGCCACCGGCAATCGACCTATTTTGATTCGCTGCGCTCTGCAACACGCCCGTGCGGTAGAATTTAACGTATTCGCATTGATTTTCGGCGAATTCGCAACATTGTGCCGCTCAAAAAACATGTCATTGCGAGGAGCGCATAGCGCGACGTGGCAATCTCCTGCTTCCATGCATCGATAAGCAGTGCAAAAACAAACATTGTACCGGGAGATTC
>JAFYLN010000210.1 GCA_017537045.1 Oscillospiraceae bacterium
AGGCCGCAAAATCAGTCTGCTTGTTTTATTCACAATGAATCTCCTCTCGAACAAATCCCTCCTGCCAATGGCATTGTCCGACAACATGGCAATTCAGAACCCATTCCTGCCGGGGAATCTGCCGCTGTGCTTCTTCAAAAAAGTGTTCCGCTTCGGTCTGCGAAACAAAGCAGCTGCTCATTATACAATCAATTTCGTCGCCGTGCTCGTCCCAGTTCCATCCCTGGTAAATGTAGACCTTATCGCCCACTTCATCATCATTCCATACCGGGATTCCCATGATGCTGGGATCACAGTCATAATCTTTGAAGCCATTAACTTCCTGCCGGTAACGGAATGCGATACGCTCAGCTTCCTCTCGGGACCGGAAAATTCCAATGTCAAAGCCGTCGAAATCTTCTTCTGTGTCCGAAAAGAAGGAAAGCCAATACAGCTTGTTGGTTTGCATATCCATCATCCCTTCCAATCTGCAAGTATTCGTGCATAAGGCTCCGGCCGGTTCAGGCTCAGATCCCCATGCCGCAGGCCGGGGAGGATCTCCAGTTCGCTTCCGGGGATGCCCCGGTGAATCATCTTTGCCGACTCCAGAATGCGCCTCTGTTCCCGGCTGCCTGCCACGATTTTCACTCTGGCGGTGGTTGCCATGGGTTTCAGGGCATAGCCGCAGTTGGCCTGCATGAAGGCGATCAGATCCTCCTTGCTAATGGCGCAGGTATCCCGGTAATAGTCCTCGAACAGGGCCCCGGGGATGCCCAGATAAGACGCCTGCCACCGGGCAAACCACCGCTGTTTGATGAGCCCATAGCTCATGGCAAAGGTGGGGCCGATCAACGCCCGGGTCAGTCTGGAGGGTTTCACCAATGCGCTCTCAATCAGGGCAGACCGGCAAATATCCGGCCGCTGGACCAACATCTCCAGCGCAATCTGCCCGCCCAGGGACAAGCCGCCCAACACCGCCACCTGACCGCCGAAATACTCATCGATGTAAGAAATAATCCGCGCCGCATTGTCCTCGATGGAGGTAAACTTTTCGCCCCCATGCCCATCCAACACCGGCAGAACCACATGGAAGTCCTCAGACAAAATCTCCGCCGCATCCCGATAATTCCACCAGAACAATCCGCCGCCGTGGAGGAGGACGACGAAATTCTTATTCTGTTTGCCATACTCAATGACAGTCATGGGAGGACACCTCTCAATTACAAACCTTCGTAATACTCGTCTGACTTCTCGATTGCAGCATTCACAGCATCCTTTAACTCATCAAAGGACACACCGCATTTTGCCAATCGCTTCACCACGTTCAGAGCGATTTTCTTCTGGTTTGGATTTCCATAACGGCTACAATAGTTATTGATTTCGAAAGTCGGCACTACATAGAATACCCAGTCATCTATCCTTAAAGGGTCATTATCCTGAATGTCCATGTTGCTGTTTAAGCAAAAAACATACACTTCCGACTGCCGTGACAGCGACTTACCAGCATCTACGCCGTCCTTCGAGTTTCCCCAATAGCTATTGTTGGTCGGCTCAATAGAGAATGTTCTGACTTTGGAAATGCGGGTGTTCCAAGGGTGAACATAGCGTGTTGCCTTTACTTCGATTCTCTTATTCCGGTAGGCCATATCATAGGCCGTCCAGTAATTCACATTTTCTGCCTTATCAATCCCAAGTGCCTTTGCAACAAGAAACTCCGCTATGGTATCCCCTAAGCCCACTAGCTGGCTGTACGCATACCGCCAAAAGTCCTGCACCGAAAACTGTTCTTCTCCCTTAAACAGGAACATTTCTTCCGGGGCATACGCATGGTATTCCGTCAGCTTTTCCTTCTTTTCTGCAACTGCCGTTTCTAATGCTTTGATTTGTTTTCCCATTGCAGCGCCCTCTTTCTATTATTTCTATCATTGTATCAGGCGGAACAAAACAGCGCAAGAAAAAAGAAAGCCGCCTCGACGAGGCGGCTTCAATGATTCGATTACAGATCCATCTTTAGATAAACCATATCCACCAACTGCACGCCGCATTCCCAAATGGGATGGTCATAGTTGTCGGTGAAGAAATTGGGGATCGTGAACGCCCGGGCAAAACCGCAGGATTCATAGAATGGAATCGTCAGTGGGCTGTCCCCGGTGCCCACCTGGAGGATCCGATACTGCCCGGTGTATCGCTGGATCAGGAAATTAACCAGAGCTTTTCCGTAGCCTTTCCTTTGATGCTCCGGATCCACTGCCATGTTTTTGAGTTCCAGGATACCTTCCCCTTCGTCCGTGACCACACACTCGGCCCTGACACCGCCGTCCTCCAGCACATACATGGTGCCCTTCTCCAGATAGCGGTCGATCATGTCTTCCTGCTCATCAGCCAGCAAAAGCAGGGACAGATATTCCTTTTTGTTGCCGGTTACTTCAAAAATCGTCATGCTTCCTCCTGAATGGGCAGTCGGAACAGCGGATGGCATAACCGTTCTCCTCCCCGGTCAGATAGCGGAAGCTGTTCTTGAATGAATTGTGATTGTAGTTCGCATGGAAATCAATGATCATAGGTGGGTCACTCCTCTTTTTACGGTCACGATACCGATTCGTTTATATTATGCCAACGATTGCTCTACGGATTACAGCTCAGGTCTTTCGGTCTTTCCATCACCTGTGACAAACACTTGATATTGATAACCACAAAGTATATACTATATGTAACTATATGAAATTGAGGTGAGATCGTATGCAGGTCATTTGCTTCCATAACCCTAACGAAGAAAACGGCTATTTAAGTAACTGGTATCCCTCCGTTTTCTGTGCAAATGGGATTACCTTCAGTTCCATGGAGCAGTACATGATGTACCAAAAAGCGCTTTGCTTCCACGATGCCGAAATTGCACAGCAGATTCTCGATACGGACAACGTGGGCAAAATCAAGTATCTGGGCCGATGCGTCAGAAATTATGATGACCATCATTGGAACGGCCTGCGGCAAATTGTTGTTTACGAAGGTCTGTATGCGAAATTCTCTCAGAACGATGATTTGAAGAATCGACTGCTGGCTACCGGTCATGCCGTTTTAGCAGAATGTGCCGTGCAGGATCGTATCTGGGGAATTGGCCTTTCCATGCACGATTTTAACAGGTTTGACCGTTCAAAGTGGCAGGGACAAAATCTTCTGGGCTATGCCCTGATGATGGTCCGAGAAAAACTTTCCTCTCTTTGAGATATTGCAGACACTGTAGCAGGGCAACCAAACGGTTGCCCTGTTTTCTTGTTTACATGTTACAGCACAGCATCAAACAACTGAATGTTTTCAACACAAGCATTCCTTTTCCCCTCCTGTATCTCCTTGACCACTTCCACGATGCGGTCATTGATGGGGGTCTTCACGCCGTATTTTCTGCCCTCGCGGCAGACGACGCCGTTGATGGCTTCGATCTCGCAGGCCTTGCCGTGCTTCAGATCCTGGAGCATGGAGGGCTCGATGTCCCGGTGCTTCTTCATG
>JAFYLN010000211.1 GCA_017537045.1 Oscillospiraceae bacterium
CATATGCATTTTCGCCTTCCACCAGGATGGATGCAGACTTCAGGCCGGCTTCGTCGCCTTCCTGGTAGTCCATAATCTTGTAGGTAAAGCCGCTTCGCTCAGCCCAACGGGTGTACATACGGTACAGCATCTGGCACCAGTCCTGAGCCTCGGTACCGCCTGCGCCAGCCTGGAAGCTCATCAGCGCATTGTTCTTGTCGTACTTACCGGTCAGCAGGGTCTCCAGACGGCAGGCTTCCATGGCAGAAATCAGCTGCTCGTAGCCTTCCTTCAGCTCGTCCAGCATGGAGTCATCGTCTTCTTCCGCTGCCATCTCGCAGATGGTCATCAGATCCTCCCAGCTGGAGCACATGGCTTCGTACTTGCCGATCTTGCTTTCAATCTGCTTTGCCTTCACCACAAACTTCTGGCTCTTCTCAGGATCGTCCCAGAAACCGGGAGCCTCCTGCATTGCCTGCAGACGCTCCAGCTCATTCTTCAGACCGGTGAGGTTCAGAGACTCTGCCAGACCCTCCAGGGCGGGATGGCATTCGTTCAGCTTCACTTTATAAGAATCAAATTCAATATTCATAACAAAATCTCTCATTTCGTCGTATTTGCATAGTTCAATTTATTATATCCGATCGGAATAATTCTGTAAAGAGGATTTTTAAATTTTTCAGAAAAAGACATCTAATTTTCTTGACAGGTGCTGAATGTTTGAGTAAAATAGATACCGTTAGTTTGATCTATGCCCTAGTAGCTCAGTTGTATAGAGCGTCCGCCTCCTAAGCGGAAGGTCGGAGGTTAGAGTCCTCTCTGGGGTGCCAAACACCGTGATTTTCCTTGAGTCACGGTGTTTTAGCATTTTGTGAAAAAATGCGAATTAGAAAGATAAAATCGGAGGAATTAAAATGGTTTTGACGTTCCAAACATTTCTCATCGTTTGCCCCATGCTGTTTCTGGCGGGTCTGGTTGACGCCATTGGCGGCGGCGGTGGTCTGATCTCCCTGCCCGCTTACCTTCTGGCCGGTGTACCCATGCACAACACCATTGCCACAAACAAACTCTCTTCCACCTGCGGCACTGCCCTGACCACCGTCCGTTTCATTCGTCAGGGTCTGGTCAACTGGAAGATTTCCCTGCCCGCCATCGTGTTTGCGATCCTGGGCAGCTCTCTGGGTGCAAACCTTTCCATGAAGCTGGATGAATCCATTATGGAGAAAATCCTGTTCGTTTGTCTGCCCGTGGTTGCCTTCATCGTGATGAATCCCAAGCTCTTCCGGGATAAGGAAAATACGGAACTGGTAATCAGCAAGCGTCTTTGGATCACCGTTATTGTCAGCGCTTTCACCATTGGCATTTACGACGGTATTTACGGTCCCGGTACCGGCACCTTCCTGATCATTGCCTTTACCCTCTTCGCGAAGATGGACATGCGCACTGCCAATGCCCAGACCAAGGTCATCAATCTGACCACCAATATTACCAGCCTGGTGATTTTCCTGATGAACGGTCAGGCCATCATCCTGCTAGGTCTTGCTGCTGCCGTATGCAACATGGCCGGCAACTATGTAGGTTCCAGCCTTGCTCTGAAACAGGGCAGCAAGATCACCCGTCCCGTGATCATCCTGGTGCTGGCTCTGCTATTTTTGAAGGTTCTTGGCATTCTGTAAGTACATAAAAATCGCCGGAAACATTTGTTTCCGGCGATTTCGCTGTTAAGAGAAGCCCCCGGCTATGCCGGGGAGTATATAAAAAGTTCTACTTATGGCTAGAAAAGAAAAACCTCCAATGATAGAGTGGTAAGAAGGTTCGCCAACCGCTTACAACAACATCAATGGAGGTTATCCGAATGGACAAGAATAGTTTAGCACATACGAAATGGAATTGCAAATACCACATCATCCTCACACCCAAATACCGCAGAAAAATAATCTATCAGCAGATATCAAAGGATATCGGATCGATAATAAGGACATTATGCGCCCGAAAGGGAGTAGAGATTATCGAAGCGGCAGCAATGCCGGATCATATCCATCTCTACATAGCAATTCCGCCGAAGTATGCAGTATCGGATTTCATGGGATATCTCAAGGGAAAGAGCAGTCTAATGATATTCGGCCGACATGCAAATCTCAAGTACCAGTACGGCAACAGACATTACCATTGTACACAAAAGCGGAATTACTTCACAAGCTCGATGACAACGTCTGCATTCGTGGCAGTCTCACCCGTAACGCTCCGGAATACTGCGTACTCATCCGAGTTGCAGATGATAACAGGTGTAATGGTGGGCAGACCGGCCGCCTCGACGGCTTGCAGATCGACCTCCAGCAGAAGCTGTCCCTTTTTGATCTTTTCATCATTCCGGACGTGCACGGTAAAGGGTTTGCCCTCCAGTTCCACAGTCTCCAAACCCACATGGATCAGAATTTCCGCTCCGTTGGAGGATGTGATGCTGACTGCGTGACCGGTGTCAAACATCGTGCTGACAACACCGTCCGCAGGCGCATAAACCTTTCCGTCCGTCGGCAGAATCGCAACACCGTTGCCCAGCATGCCCTCTGCAAATACAGGGTCCGGAACTTCCGTGAGGCTAACAACCTGCCCGGCTACCGGTGCATAGATGAGATCCTTTTTGTTTGTGCCAGTCTTTCCGAAAAACCTATCAAAAAATCCCATGGATATTGGCCTCCGTACAGGTAAGTATCGTTTATCTGTCCTTAGTCTTCTTCGAAGCCGACGAACCAGGTGATCACAAAGCCCAGAACGGTAGCCATAACAGCAGCTACGCAAGCTAGGACGAAGTTGCCCATGGTGCCGCCCAGGAAGATGGGCAGGGTCAGGAAGGAGCAGGAAGCGGTTGCGAATGCGCGGATGTCGAAGATGCCGATAAAGACACCGGTGATGGCGGAGGCGATGATGGCGCTGATCAGAGGCTTGCGGAAGCGGATCAGGCAGCCGTACAGAGCGGGTTCCGTAACGGACAGCAGCGCGGTAACGCCGGTGGACAGGCCAGCCTGCTTGTTTTCGGCCTTCTTGCTCTTGACACCAACGGCCAGAGCGGCACCGCCGATTGCCAGATTAGCAGCCAGAGCCTTGGAGAACAGCAGGGAGGAACCGACGGTTGCGATCTCGTTGATGATCAGAGGAGTGATGACGGTGTGCATACCGACCATGACCAGCAGAGGATGCAGTGCGGACAGGACAGCCATGCTCAGACCGCCGAAGCTGGTCAGCCAGACACAGAGGTTAGCCAGAGCAGTACCGACAACGGTGCCCACGGGACCCAGAATGTACAGGGTCAGAACGAACATGCCGACGCACAGGATGATGGGGCGGAAGACAGAGCTCAGGGTGTTTGGCAGAACCTTCGCGAGCCACTTGTCCACAAGTGCCATGACGGGAACCATCAGCAGAGCGGGAACGATATTGGAGGTGTAGGCCACCTTGGTCAGGGTAATGCCGAACAGGGTCAGGTCAGCAACACCGGAAATCGCGGGAGAGCACAGAGCCAGCATGACGAATGCGGCCAGATACTCGTTGGTCTTCAGTCTGCGTGCGCCAACGAAGGCAACATAGACGGGCAGGTAGCTGTAAGCAGCCTGAGCCAGAGTGTTGAACAGGGTGTAGGTCATGCTGCCGGCAGCTTCGGGAGCGAAGAATTTAACAAGAGCCAGAACAGCGGAGATCAGACCGGAGGCGACCAGAACGGGCAGGGTGGGGGTGATGCAGCCGGAGATAAAGGCAAAAACCTGAGACAGGGGAGATTCTTTCTTGCCGCCGTCCAGATTTTCCTTTACGGGTGCCTTGGCACCGGTGGCGGGCATCATGGGCAGCATCTCGTTGTACAGCTGCTCCACAGAAGTTCCAATGATGATCTGGAACATGCCGCCCTTGTCAACAACGCCCTGCACACCGGGGATGGCCTTCAGGGCATCCAGGTCTGCCTTGCTCTTGTCGACCAGGACCAGACGCAGACGAGTCATGCAATGGGTATGGGTCTGAATGTTTTCTGCACCGCCGACACAGGCAATGATCTTCGGTGCGATTTCTTTGAAGTTCATATAGATCCTCCTTTATTTTTCCGGAAAACCGGTTAATTACAAATTTTTGCCGTTGGTAGAAATGACTTCTTTGTACCAGTAGAAGCTGTCCTTCCGGGAGCGGTTCAGTGTGCCGTTGCCGAAATCATCCTGGTCCACATAAATGAAGCCGTAGCGCTTGCTCATCTGGTTGCCGGAGGCACTGATAAAATCAATGGGGCCCCAGCTGGTGTAGCCCAGCATTTCCACGCCGTCGTCAATGGCCTTGCCCATCTCCTCGAAATGGCGGCGGAAATAATCGATGCGGTAGCCGTCGTGGATGGAGCCGTCTTCTTCCACCTTGTCTCTTGCACCTAGACCGTTTTCCACCACAAACATGGGTTTCTTGTAACGGTCGTACATCTCGATCAGAGAGTAGCGCAGGCCGATGGGATCCGTCTGCCAGCCCCATTCACTGGATTCCAGATAGGGGTTCTTGACACCCAGCACTGTATTGCCCGGGGTGCGGGGTGCATTGGGATCCACGGATTCCGTCATACTCATGTAATAGCTGAAGGTGACGTAGTCCACCGGATATGCCTTCAGGATCCGGGTGTCCTCCGGCTCCATCAGAATCTCGATACCCTTCTTCTCCAGCTCCCGCAGGATCAGACGGGGATACTCACCGAACACCTGAATATCGGTGTAGGAAAGGTTCTCCAGATTCCGCTTCTGGGTAGCCAGCGCATCGGCAGGCGCGCAGGTATAGGGATAAACCGTCAGCTTGGTCAACATGCAGCCCATCTGCGCGCCGGGAACCATGTCATGCAGATCCTTGGTCGCCAGAGCAGAGGCCACAAACTGATGGTGCAGTGCCTGATAGCAGGCGGTCAGCTCACCCTTTTCGCACAGCTCAGGAATGATGCCGGCCGTGGTAAAGGGATGGCGGATGCAACTGTCAATCTCATTAAAGGTGATCCAGTAGCGGCAGTACTGACCATACTCGGCATAGCAGGTACGGCAGAACCGCAGGAACAGCTCGATGACATCCCGGTTGACCCAGCCATTGCCTTCCAATGCCAGAGTCAGAGGCATTTCATAATGGGCCAAGGTGATCAGAGGCTCAATGCCCCGTGCCCGCATGGCCTTGAAGAGCCGGTGGTAAAAATCCACACCCGTGGGATTGGGTGTCAGTTCGCGGCCGGTGGGATACAGGCGGGTCCAGGCAATGGACACCCGCAGGATCTTGAAGCCCATTTCCGCAAACAGATCCAGATCCTCTTCATACCGGTGGTAAAAATCAATGCCGTGGCGCTTGGGATAATAGGTCAAATCCGGATCGGCCATGGCGCTGAGAATGCCCTCCATGGAGACCGTAACATGAGCCTTCAGGTTTTTCTGATCCACATGAGGCTTGAATGCCTGTACATCCTGGACGGACATACCCTTGCCATCTTCCTGCCATGCGCCCTCGCACTGGTTTGCCGCCATGGCACCGCCCCACAAAAAGTTCTTCGGAAACTGCATCTGTACCCCTCCTTTTTTGCTCTGTTAATTTTACCATGGGCAAAAAAAGAAATCCATTTCAGGAATTGCGGGTAAAAAAACGCAATTTCTGAAATGGATTATTCGCTGATAAAGCTAGCTGAAAGTTTCTCTCAGCGCATCTAATTTTCCGGGATGCAACAGTCTTTGCAGGCAATAGTAAAAGTCCCGCATTTCCATGGTGTGTGAATAATACTCGGATATCACCAAATAGCGCAGCTCTGTTCCGCGGTGCAGTACCGGTTGCGGGAAACAGTAGATCCGAATGGTATTGCTGCCCAGCCCCTCATGCACCACGGGCAGAAGGAAGGTATCGGTATCCAGCACAAACTCATACTGCCCTCCGGGCTGCAGGGAAAAGCCCAACTGCTCCAGCAGCTCGTACAGGTTTTTCTTCCGGCCGTCCAGCTCTTCAATGCCTTTGACATAGCGGTCGAGCCCCGCCAGAAAATAATTCTCTTTACACCTGCTGCGGATCCGTTGGATGCATTCGTCTATGATGTGGTATTCCTCCTCCAGACGGAAGGGCTTTACCAGAATCGCCTGCTCACAGGACAGCGCCACATCTTCTCCGGTGGTGAGGACCAGCACATCATCGCGCACCTTGCTGTGCAGGAAGCGGTAGTGTTCCATAATCTGCACACTTTGCAGGTGTCTTGAAAAGTGTTCCTCCATCCACTGTTTCATGGGAAGCACCACGCTGGGATGCTTGGCCGTTACGATGATGCAATCGATCCTTTGAAAATGCCGGCGCATTTTCATAGCCAGATACATGGCAAGGTATGAGATCTCCGCCTCCGGCACAGCAAAGCCAAAGCATTCTTCGAATGCCAGAATGGTCAGATGCACCGCCAGCGGATACTTCCGGTTGATCTCGCGCTTGTGATAATTGCTGTCATGGTAACCCACCTGAACGCGCTGACGTAGCTTATGGATATGCAGCAGAAACTGCATTCTGGCATCCGGCTCCAGGCCGAAATCGATGCCGTAGCGCTGCCGCAGCACAGCGCAGAACTTATGGTATGTTTCCTCCAGCTCCGGAATCCATTGCTTGCGGTGATCCGGAATATCGCCCCAGAAGGTACACAGATTATTCAGTCTGGCCTGACAGTCCTGCAGCTCCGATTCGAAAAGCGATACGCCAATGATGGTGCGGATCACGCTGCTGATCTCCCGCATCAGAGCAGAGATTTCCATTCCGTTATCCACCTGCTCAAGCGGAAAATCGTGTTTGCTTCGCAGAATCGATATGATCAGATATCTGCGGAAGCTTCGCATGGACTCACCGGAGACCGCGTACCGGTGCTTGATAAACAAATTCCTCAGGGCCATCCGCAGCAGGACATCCAGCTGGATATACTCCTGTCTGAGCTGCTGGGCAACAGGATTCTGGGCATCTTTATCGAACACCTTACTCAAAGTCTGACGCTTGTCCACCTCGGGAATATCAATGATCAATCCCTTGACCCTGTTGATGCTGACGATCTTGCGCAGGGCATAGTTGCCCTCTACGGTCCGGAACACCGAGGCCTTGGATAAATAAAGGGTGTTGGCCAGAGTTTCCATGGTGGTATAGTCCTTGGCAAACAGCAGGACGGTCAGGATATCATTGACCCTTTCTTCGGGCATATACAAACTCTGCCGGTCACTGACATGGCTCAGAAGCGCCTCCCGGACTGCATCTGTGGCACCGGATACCAGATATCCCCGTTTTCCCGATGCGTCGATCTGAATACTGCCTGCCAATATTTGATTGATCTGCTGGATCTCATTTTGCAGGGTGCGCACGGAAATGCCCGCCTGAGATGCCAGATGCTCACCGCTGATCCTCTGGGGATGGTTCAGCAGATATGACAAGATGAATAGCTGGCGGTTTGTCAGTTCCATTCAGACATCTCCTTTCTGCACGATTCCCAAAAAGCCAACCGTATTTTTACTATATTATACTGTTTTCGGCGGTTTTTTGCAATCCGGTTTCTGCATTGCGTCTTGATTTCTATTTTATCAGCGCGCATTTTTTACTGCGCGTCTTCCTCCAGGGCATCCAGAAGCTTGGCCACCTCCCGGTGCAATACGGATATCCCTCCCTCTCTGGCTCTATGATAATTGTTCCGGAGGAAGGTGTCAATTACTGGTTTGTTGCATCACTGCGCCATACCCTAATGGTACACAAATCCCGCAATTGACATACTTCTGATAAGCAATTATCATATAGGCAGAAAGGAGGGGATATCCGTGATTATCGATTCCCATGCACATTACAACAATAACGCCTACAAGAAACCGTTTCGCTACTTGTCATATGACAAGGACGGGTATGCCCTCAAGGAAGGCGGACTGCCTCAACTGATACAGGAGATGGAGAGTGTCAACATCCGATATTTCATTGAGCCGGGTGTGAGTCTGCAATCCTGCGAGGAAGTGCTGGCGCTTGCGGAACAGTATCCCGGCAGAATCTTCCCAGCCATGGGTATTCATCCTACCCGGTCTATTTTTGAGAAGTGGTCTGACCTGGCTGGATCCCCAGGATCTGGGTGCCTGCACCGAAAATATCCTCCTGCAGGCTGTGGAAGAAGGTCTGGGCGCAGGCTGGATGGGCGTCGGCCCCAGCGCTCCCGGACAGACTGCTCTGGCAGAACTCCTTGGCCTGCCCGGGAATGTGAAGCCCTATTCCATCGTGGGTATCGGCTATCCCGCTGAGGATGCAGATTTGGAAGCTGTGGAGCGGTTTGATGCAAGCAGGATTCATTACAACAAGTATTAATAATGCAAAACAGAGGAAGTGGTCGCACTTCCTCTGTTTGATTAGTCAGAGATATTTTTTGGGGTAACTACTCTGTTTTCAAAAGGATTGATAATTAGAAATCAATTTCGTATTCGAAGAATCTACGAGATTCATTTCGTGCTTCGCTGGCAACTGTTGTATTGCCGGAAATCTTCATTCCTTTCAATGCAGCGTCAATTTTGACAGCGTCCTTTTCTTTGATTCCAGACGAGTTGCTGAGCTTGAGCGTATACTTTTGATGATTCAACGGGGATGTTTCATCCATTCGCAGTGTAATCAAAGACTGAATACTGGGTTCTCTCTGGAGGTAGCGGAGTTTTGGCGCAACAGGAGCATGACCAGGGCAGTCCATTTCTGCAGCAACTTCTGCGGTAGAAATATCAGTAGACGCAAGTTCGCGTGCTGCCTCAATAGTTGCAGAATCGCCAGCATATTTTACAGATCCTTTTGCTTTCATATTCTGACTGGAAAATGTAGTTTTCTGTTCTTTGTAGGTGACGCGGAAGTGCTTTGCGCCAAGGTCCTGCGCGATTTTTTGCAGCTCGTTAACACGGGCGATTTTCAGGTAGTTGAAGTAATCGTCCAATGCGATATATCTATCTCTGTCGCTGGGGTCTACATAGTAGAGCTCAGAATCAGTATCAGGATAGAAAGTCAATCCGAATGCATCTATTTTATCTTTGAAGATATGGACAACTTTCAAATCCTTTTGGTCAGAAATAAAACCGATGGATCCTTTACAAACTTCGCTTTCCGCATGGCGCTTGTCCATCTCTGTAATACGCACAAGTTTGGAAAGTAAGAAATCTGCATCGTTCAAATCTTCGGCAAAAATTGGCTGGAGCAGTTTACGTTCTAACTCTCGGTGTTTTTCGCCTGCGCTAATGATCATGGAAGTTGCAGTTTCTTTTGCGGCATTACCAATCGAACCGGCGACAACGGAAAGATCTTTCAGGTCAAGAGAACCGTCATCATTCTGGTCTGCGACACTAACGATTGTTTCTTTTGCTTTACCCCAAAATGCCTTGGCATTCTTTCCGGCTTCTGCTGCGACTGCACCGAGATCGACTTTTTTCTTTTCCATATAGGGTCTCCCTTTCGAGTTTAATTCATAATACGAAACGTAAATGCCGCGAGAAAGATTGGTTTGTGTATATGTCAATAATACCATATGAATCAGTGCCCTGCAAGAGAGACTTAAAAAGGCAAATAAAAAGACCCGGAATTGGTTCGTGATACTCACGCTTCCAATTCCGGGTCTTGTTTCGATTGTAGGCCTTGCTGCTTTCCGGCGATCTCGTGACGGGGTTCAGTTCGCCCCAGGTTTGCCGTCTGGCTTGGTTGATTTTTCGCTTTTCCTTCTTGGAAAGCTTCTCGTAGGGAATGAATTTTTCCATACTGATTTCCTCCTCATGTAGTTTCGGGAATCAGTATACCACAACGGCGGGAAAATGCATAAACGATTTGTAAATCCATATGGGATATGATAAAATCAAGAAAAAAGAGGAGGAAAGACTATGGCAAGATGGGATCCTTGGCGGGGCTGTCACCGGTACAGCGAGGGCTGCAAGTTCTGCTACATCCACAAGGGCGATGCCAAACGGGGTATGGACACCAACTGCATCATAAAGACCGACAAGTTCGATGCGCCTATCCAGCGGAAGAAAAACGGCGAATACAAAATGAAATCCGGGCTTGTGTATGTCTGCTTTTCCTCGGACTTTTTGCTGGAGGATGCGGACCCCTGGCGGAGTGAATGCTGGGATATGATCCGGCAGCGGTCTGATTGCCAATTCCTATTCCTGACGAAACGAATAGAGCGGTTTATTAACTGCGTGCCGGAGGACTGGGGCGACGGCTGGGACAATGTGATCGTTGGCTGCACCGTGGAAAACCAGAAGAGGGCTGACGAACGGCTTTCGGTCTTTTCACAGCTTCCCATCAAGCATAAAAACATCATCTGCCAGCCTATGATCTCCGCTATCAATCTGGAGCAGTATTTGCCCGGTGTGGAGCTGGTGGTGGCAGGCGGGAAATCTGACCGATTCGCCAGACCTATGTACTACGACTGGGTGCTTTCCCTGCGGGAACAATGCATCCGGCAGAATGTATCTTTCGAGTTCCGCCAGTGCGGCACTCATTTCATCAAGGACGGCAGAGAGTATACCTTGCAGGTGAAAGACCTGTGCGCCCAGGCCCGGAAAGCGAATATCAATTATCATACTGAGTAAGTAGCAACTGTCCTAAAATAATTATTTGTCTACGCGCCTTGCTGATTTGACACTTCTAGCGAAAAAAGCGGCAAAATTATATAACAAAAAGTTCCGAAAGCACCGAGTTTTCGGAACTTTTTAATACAATTTGAAAGGGGAAAAACCTCGTGTACCACCATTCAAGAGGTTCATAAAACGCAATGGACTAGCTATCCCCGAACTGGACACAATGGACGCAGTGTACGAAAAATGGCCGTTTTTGGAGTGATTCTCATTCTTGTCGGATTCTTGTTGCAGTGTATCGACATATTTTTCTATTTCAACCTTGTTGAAAATAGTCAGAATTTGGGTGTCAAAACTAGTAAAAAAGACAAGAAAAGCGCCGAAAAACCGTGGTTTTTCGGTGCTTTGGTGGAGATAAGCGGGATCGAACCGCTGACCTCTTGAATGCCATGGGCTCCATGGTGTATACTAAATAATATTTATGTAAAAATCAGTCTAATAAGTCCAATTTGTTTGCATAAAAATCCATTATATATCAGTTGGTGCATAATGTTTCGTCGTAATTCTGGTATGCATTCTGGTACGAAAAGTA